>JAIBDV010000145.1 GCA_024686055.1 Neptuniibacter sp. | reverse complement strand
CCCTCTGATCGCGAGCAAGCTCGCTCCTACAGCGCAGGCCTGGCCGTGTTATCGTTCCCAGGTTCCAGGTTCCAAGACTGTGAAAGTATTCTCTGATGCTGGCATTCCAGTGAACTAAAAAGAATGCACACCCCCTGTAGCAGCCCGTTCCACGGGCGTCACAGACCGGGACTCTCCCCCCGACGTTCGCGGGGCGAACGGCTACAAGGCTCCGATTTAAATACTTTCATAGCCTCCCCACGTGGTAGTGCATAGCCTGGGACAGGTTACTGTCGGCCAGTCTGCAATGGGCTATCGCGGCTAGAATGTGCCCGTTTCGGGTTGTGGTCTTGCCTGCTGGCGCGCCAGGGGGCTAGCCCCCTCGCAACCCCCATCGCCTCCAAAGAATGGCTATTTCCGTGCCTGTCCTGCGTCAGCCGCTGAGTTAAATAAACTCCCTCGTCCCTCGGTCAGACAAATTTAACTCTGATCGCGCCTGCCACAGGCCATGCCCGGGCCATTCACAGTCGGCGCCTTAAAAGCGTCGTAACCTGCATGTTTTTACTGCGCTGCGCGACACCACTTTTAACCAGCACAATGTTCAAGCAGGCACAGACTCTATTCTTGTTCCCACGTTCCACGTGGTAATGCATAGCCTGGAAATATGATGCAGTTTGATACAGGCTACGATCGGCCAGCCTGCGAAACAACGATCTACGCAGACAAGCCTCGTAGGATGGGCAAAAGAGCGCAGCGATGTGCCCATCATAAAACCCGATCTTTCTGTGCGCTGATTACCTCAACCACCGGCCCTTCAGGCACACTCCGTTCTTCTTCATCACCTTTCAACCAGCCCCAGCCACGGCGCAGGTCTTCAAGCAGCATAAAGTTGACCGGCACCAGGATCAGCGTAATCAACGTCGCGAAGATAATGCCGAAGCCCAGCGACACCGCCATCGGGATCAGAAATTGCGCCTGAATCGCTTTTTCAAACAGCAACGGCATCAGGCCAATAAAAGTGGTCAGCGAGGTCAGCATTACTGGTCGGAAACGGCTGGCACCGGCCGTGAGTACCGCGTTGAGCATCAGCTCACGACGACTCTGGCCCACGCCCAATTGCTGCTGGCGGTTAATAAAGTCCACCAGCACCAGGCTGTCGTTAACCACCACCCCGATCAGCGCCATCAAGCCCAGCAGGCTCATGATGGTCAAATCCATCCCCATCAGGCCATGGCCCATAATCGCACCGATGATGCCGAACGGGATCACCGACATCACAATCAGTGGCTGCACCCAGCTACGCAGCGGGATCGCCAGCAGGCTGTAGATGGCAAACAGTACAAAGCCCAGCCCAAGCAGCAATGAGCCAAAGGAATCACGTTGCTCACGCGCTTCCCCTTCCAGGGTGTATCGGGTACCGGGGTATTGCTGCACCAGCTGGGCCATAAAGGTATCCAGCTCGCGCTGCAGCGCGGTGGCGTTAACATTGCCCTTATCCATATCGGCAGTCACGCTCAGGGTACGGTACTGATCCACCCGGTAGATCGCCGCCGCGCTGTTGCCTGGCACCAGCCGGGCCACATCCGCCAGCGGCACCTGGCCCTGGGCAGTATTAATCAGCACACTTTGCAGATTATTAATCGACTGCCGTTCGGCCAGCGGCAAACGCACCATCACCCGCACATCATCCCGACCACGCTGAACCCGCTGCACTTCGATGCCGAAGAAGTTCTGCCGCACCTGGCGGATAATATCGCTACGGCTCAGCCCTAGCAGATGGGCCTGAGCGGTCAGTTCCAGCTGCAGTTCCTCTTTACCATCCGACAGGTTATCGGTGATATCGAACAACGCTGGATAGGTCTCCAGCTGTGCCTTCACCTGATCTACCATCGCCGCCAGGTGTTGAATATTACTGCCGCTGAGCTGCACCTCCACCGGATTGCCACCCCGGCCAATCTCGGCCCGGAAATACAGTGACTCGGCACCAGGAATCGGGCCGATCAGCGTGCGCCACTCAGCCACGATACGCCGGGTACTCAGTGACTCATCACGCGTTTCCGATGACTGCAGCTCCATTCGCACCCGGCCGTATTCCGCACCGGTAGTGGCGTAGACATTACGCACCACACTTTCGCCGGTGGTTTTATCCCGGTAACGCTCAGTCAGCACGTCAGCCGCGTTAACCATCTTCAGCACATAGCGGTCGGTCACCTCAAAGGGCGTACCGCTGGGCATGGTCAGCGACACCCGTGCGGTATCGCTCTGCACCCGAGGGAAGAAGATAAATTTGGTCCAGCCACTCATCACCATGGCAATAATCAGCACGAACACACCAACAAACAGCGCCAGAGTGGTGTAGCGATAATTCAGGCTAACCCGCAGCAAGGGCCGGTAATATTTGAGAATGGCCCGCTCAAAACCATCGGCAAAGCCCTGCTGAAAGCGGGAAAACCGGCCCTGCGGGCTGTTTTTATCCCGCAGCCGGATGTGCTTGAGGTGGGCGGGCAGTACCAGTTTGGACTCGATCAGCGAAAACAACAGCACCGGGATCACCACAATCGGGATCTGGGCGAAAAACGCCCCACGGCCCCCTTCCATCATCATCATCGGCACAAACGCCGCCACGGTGGTCAGCACGCCAAAGGTGACTGGCACCGTCACTTCGCGGGTGCCGTTGATCGCCGCCTGCAGGCTGTTCTCTGAATGCTGCATGTGTCGATAGACATTCTCACCGGTGACGATGGCATCATCCACCACGATCCCCAGCACCAGAATAAAGCCGAACAGGGTAACGATATTGAGCGTGGCCCCCAGCAACGGCATCAGCAGAAACGCCCCCATAAAGCTGATCGGCACCCCCAGGAATACCCAGAATGCGATCGAGGGGCGCAGGAACATTGTCAGCAATAACAGCACCAGCACCCCGCCCTGCAGGGCATTGGTGGTCAGGGTTTTGATACGGCTTTTAACAATGCGCGAATCGTCATCCCAATAGTTCAGCGTCAGCCCCTGGGGCAACAACGGCTGCTGATCGGCAATATAGGCTTTTACCGCATCGGCCACCGCAATCGCACTCTGATCGCCCACCCGGTACACCTCCACCATCACCGCAGGTGCACCATTAAAGCGACTGCGCAGGGCACTCTCTTCAAAGCCATCTGTGACACGGGCGATATCTTTGAGCCGCACCAGGCTGCCATCAGCACTGGTTTTGATTACCGTATTTTCAAACTCAGCCCGGTTATAGGCCTGGCCTTTGGAGCGGATCAGAATATCACCGCCATCGGTACGGATATTACCGGCCGACAGATCCAGTGAGCTGCCCGCTATTCGCTCAGAGATGGTTTTCAAACTCAGGCCAAATTCACGCAGCCGGTCCTGCTCAACTTCCACCGCCAGTTCGTAATTACGCACTCCATCCAGCGCCACCTGGCTGATCAGCGGCAGGCGCAACAGATCATCACGTACCTTCTCGCCATACTGGCGCAGTTCTTTCTCCGACAGCTCGCCCGCCAGGGCAACGGTGATCACTTCATGCTTGCGGGTGGCCAGCGAGATCACCGGGCGGTCTGCCTCCGCTGGAAAAGTGCCGATGGCATCGACCCGTGATTTGATATCGGCCAGCATATTGCGCGGCTCATAACCGGACTCAATCTCGATGGTTACCCGGCTGGAGCCCTCCACCGAGCGGCTGTTAATCTGTTTGATCCCTTCCAGATCATCAATGGCCTGTTCCACCCGCACCGCCAGCCCCTGCTCGGCATCTTCCGGTGTAGCCCCGCGCAGGCTCATATTCACACTGATCACATCCACCGAGAAATCCGGGAACACCTCCAGCGGAATACGGTATTTCAGCGACAGCAGGCCAGCAAACAGAATGGTCAGCATTAACAGATTGGCAGCGACATGGTTACGGGCAAACCAGCTGATCATGCTTCAGGCTCCTGCTTCGTCGCACCCACTTGCACACGGGTACCCGACACCACCTGACCCAGCGGCGTCACCACCAGCGCATCCCCGGCCTTCAGCTCGCCGCTGACCAGTGCCTGACGATCATCCTGCCAGTCCACCTGCACCGCCACCTGTTTGAGCACTCCCTCGGTGACGATATAGACATAGCTGCCCTGGTAAATCGCCCGGTTGGGGATCACCAGCACATTGTCCAGCTGACGGCCCTGGATCTCGGCGGTCACATACTGGCCCACTTTCAGCGGCACCCGCCCGGCGGCATCTTTGCCGTAAGGATCATCAATCTGCGCCACCACATAAAGCTGGCGGCTGTTGTCGTCAATTGCACCCTCAGTCAGCGCCACTTTACCCTGCCAGCGCTCAGGCCGGACCAACGTCGATACCAGGGTGACATCCGGCAACACCAGCGGCCCGCTGTCATCGAAACGATAGCGCTCAGGCAGGTCGATGTATTTCAAATCCCGATTCTGCAGCGGTAACCGCACTTCCACGTAATCCACCGCATACAAAGTAGCCAGGCTGGTGCCACTGGACACCACCTGGCCTATATCAACGTTTTTATTCAGCACACGGCCCGTATAAGGCGCGCGTATTTCAGTACGGGACAGGTTCAGCTCGGCGATTTTCAGCGCCGCACGGGCGGAGTCCAGCGCGGCACGGGCCGAGGCCAGCTGCGGTTTACGCAGCACCAGCGTCGGCGCGGCAGCGCGGTTGCCCAGCCGTTTCCAGTCCTGAGCGGCCTGCTCGGCCTGGGCTTGCTCTTCTGCTACTTTCTGCCGGGCGCTGGCCAGGCTGGCACGGGCTGAGGACCGCTGTGCCTCATAGTCCCGCCGGTCAATTCTCAGCAGCGGCTCGCCCTTCTCAAAGAAACTGCCGCTACGAAACTTCGGGCTGATCCAGACGATTTCACCGGCCACCTGGGGCAGCAGTGTGCTTTGGGTACGGGGGCGGATTTTGCCGTAACTCTGCAGGGTAATCTGCAGCGTTTGCGGGCTGACCTGCTGGGTGGTAACCGTAATCTGTGGCGCTTTGCTGACCGCTTTACGCCGCGCTTCGGGCGGGTTTTTCAGCACATAGGCGCTGGCCGCCCCCAGTATGATGATTACCAGAACGGGCAGAACTAACTTCCTGATCATGCGTTGTTTTCGCTCTTGGTCGCGGCAGCTGCCGGATTAAAATCGCCCCCCAGGGCACGGTATAGTTCAACACGGTTCACCAGCAACTGGCTGCGCAAGCGGATCACATTGGTACGGGCATCAAAAGCCCGGCGCTGGGACTCCAGCACCGTGGTGTAATTGGCCAGTCCTTTCTGATATTGCTCAAAGGCCAGCGTTTCGGCGGTTTCGGCGTTATCCCGCGCCTGCACATAAAAGCCATACTGCTGCTGCAGTGCGCTCTGGTTACCCAGCAGGTTTTCCACCTGCTCAAACGCCTTGTACACCGTATCCAGGTAGCCCTGCTCCAGCTGCTGGCGCTCCGCCAGCCGCTGGGCCTGCAGTGCTTCACGGCGGCCACCATCAAACAGGCTCTGACTCAGCGCCCCGGCCAGCGACCAGGCCAGATTGCCTGACTGCAACAGATCAGCCAGCGCATTGCTGCGGCTGCCCAGATTGCTGGTCAGGGTAATGGCGGGGAAACGGTCTTTCTGGGCGATCGCCACCGCTGCATCGGCGGCTAGCAGGCTTAACCAGCTGGCCTGCAAATCAGGCCGACGGCTGACCAGCTCGGCAGGCAGCCCCGCTGGAATCGCGCTATCCAGCAGCGGCAAGGCACCCTCGGCCTGCAGCAAACCGGCCGGATAAGCGCCCAGTAGCTGCTCCACCGCCCGCCGCGCCTGCAGCACCGTCTGTTGCTGAGCGCTGATCCGCGCCTGTTCAGCATGCAGATCATTGCGCGCCAGGTAGATATCCAGCGCGCTGTTCAGCCCCTGCTGATAACGGGCCTGGATCAGACTGAGATTCTCCTGCAGGTTACTCCGACGCTGTTCAAATAGCGCCTGCAACAACTGCGCTTCCTGCAACTGATACCAGCCCCGCGCCAGATCCCGCACCAGCTGCTGTTCTGCATCGGCCAGGCTGGCCTGCTGCGCCGCCAGATTCAACTGCGCCTGACGCTGCTGATCATTCAGCTGCCCCCAGATATCCAGCTGCCAGCTCAAGCGGCCATCCAGACTGAAGCTGTCCGAGGTACTGCGCCCTGCTCCACCGGGACTGCCAGCCCGGCTGATACCGCTGCTCAGATCCAGCGTGGGCAACTGTGCCGCACCGCTAACGACTAACTGCTGGCGGGCCTGTTCAACCTGCAACCGGCTCTGCGCCAGACCACGGTTATCGGCCAGCGCCTGGGTCACTAATTGCTGTAGCTGCGTATCCTGCAACTGCACCAGCCAGTTGACCGTCACCGGCGCAGACGGCTGATCACGCTGCCAGCCAGCGGGCGGCTCTACCGTTGCGTTAATGGGCTTGATATCGGCGGGCATACAGGCAGCAAGGCCTGCACAGGTAATCGCGAGGAATAAAGGTTTAAACATCGGGCGGCGCATGCGGCATCCAGTAGCATGAGAAAAACTGAAGCTGCATAGTAATGAATCCGCTGCCAGCTGGCAGCCAGATTTACAGTTCTTTACATCTTTTTAATGTTTACGCTTTTATTAAGCTCTAAACGAAAAAGCCTGAAACAGATATGAGTCTGTTCCAAGCTTTTCGGTATGCGATTTAACCAGGCAGCAACTTAGAATGAATTCATCAGCCCCTGAACAGCCTGGTAAGTTTTCGCACTGCGGCTCACCAGATCACCAGCCGCATCTTTTTTATCCGCCAAGGCAAGCGCATCTTTACGGTCCTGCACCCACTCATCCAGCCCCTCAGCACCAGAGCCGGGCATTTCAAGCGCCATGCCGATATCACGCATTAAAGCGCCTTTACGGATCTCGTATGTATCGCTGCCGGGCTCAGCATTGAGATCATAAACCTGCTTGTCATAACGCTCTTTCAGGGCGGCAAGCGGGTCATCACTGAGCTGTGGGGGTTCATTACGTTGATCATCGGAGAGGAAGTGGGTCAGTTGCTGGGTGGTACTTTTCACATCCAGCACATTGCGGATATCCCTGCCCTCAACCACCAGATCGACTTTATGCATGACAGCCGTAACGCTGTCCTTAACCGTACTGATTTCTGATGCCTTAGCCGAGAGCCCTGCCACCAGGTCTCGCAGTGTGCCACTACGTTCATTAACCGTCGCGGTGCCTTCTGCTGCCTGCCAAGCGATGCCCTCGGCATCCTCACCAACCCGGTTAACACCATCCTGCAATGAAACGTACTGGCCAAAAAACGCGTCCAGCCGTTTCTCGGCGGTCTTGTCAT
>JAIBDV010000233.1 GCA_024686055.1 Neptuniibacter sp. | reverse complement strand
GTGGATATGTTACCTTTAGCCGCCTTAATATTATCTGTCGCTGATCAGTGAAAGACCGTTCGCATTGGCAATTGCCATTCAGTGATTCCGGCATCTGACCAGCAACGCCACACTTTCGCCCAATTAGAATTCAGCGAGACGCAATTATGGCTCTAGACCGCACTGATGTGGAAAAGATCGCCCACCTGGCGCGCCTGCAGATTAACGAGCAGGACATCCCACAGTACACACAAACGCTGTCTGACATTCTGGACCTGGTAAACCAGATGCAGGCTGTCGACACCACTGACATTGAACCGATGGCCAACTCACTGGATGCGGTCCAGCGCTTGCGGGCCGATGTGGTTACCGAGTCGAATAACCGCGAGAAGCTGCAGAGCGTCGCCCCTGCTGTCGAAGCGGGCCTGTTCCAGGTACCTAAAGTAATCGAGTGATTGAGTCATCCCGACCATCGTTGAATCGCAATCCCAAGGACATTGACACCCATGTTTGACAAGACGCTAGCCGAACTGGCCTCCGGGCTGGAAAACGGCGATTTCAGCAGTGTCGAGCTGACCCAGGCTTATCTGGACCGCATCCACGCGGAAGACAGCAAGTACAACAGCTACATCACTGTGACTGACGAAATCGCACTGAGCCAGGCGAAAGCCGCCGATGAAGCGCGCGCCGCAGGTACTGCTGGCCCCTTCACCGGCTTGCCAATCGCCCAGAAAGATATCTTCTGCACCGACGGTGTACGCACCAGCTGCGCATCAAAGATGCTGGACAATTTCATTGCCCCGTATAACGCCACTGTGGTTGATAAATTCAACACTGCAGGCGCAGTGATGCTGGGTAAAACCAACATGGACGAATTCGCCATGGGCTCCTCTAACGAGAGCAGCTTTTACGGGCCATCCCGTAACCCATGGAACACCGATTGCGTACCTGGCGGCTCCTCTGGCGGTTCCGCTGCAGCCGTGGCAGCACGACTGGCACCGGCGGCCACCGGTACTGACACCGGCGGCTCCATCCGCCAGCCGGCAGCCCTGTGTGGTATTACCGGCCTGAAACCGACCTATGGCCGTGTGTCTCGCTTCGGCATGATCGCCTTCGCCTCTTCCCTCGATCAGGGTGGCCCGATGGCGCGCACAGCAGAAGATGCCGCCTTGATGCTGAACGTGATGGCCGGGTTTGACCCGCGCGATTCCACGTCCATGCAGCAGGCTGTACCGGACTTCACCGCCGACCTGGCGCTGCCACTCAAAGGCCTGACCATCGGCCTGCCGAAAGAGTACTTCCCGGATGATCTGAGCCCGGCCATTGCGCTGCAGGTACAGAACGCCGTCAAGGAATACGAAGCACTGGGCGCAACGGTAAAAGAAGTCAGCCTGCCAAACACAGCGCTGGCGATTCCGGCCTACTACATCATTGCGCCAGCGGAGGCCTCCTCCAACCTGTCTCGCTTTGATGGCGTACGCTACGGTTACCGTTGCGATGAGCCGGTGAACCTGGAAGATCTGTACAAGCGCTCCCGCGGCGAAGGCTTTGGCCCTGAAGTACAGCGCCGGATTATGGTCGGCACCTACGCTCTGTCCGAAGGCTTCTACGACGCTTACTACAAAAAAGCGCAGCAGATCCGTCGCCTGATCAAGCAGGACTTCGTCAACGTCCTCAATGAAGTCGATGTAATCATGGGCCCGACAACACCCCACCCAGCCTTCAAGCTGGGAGAAAAGTCCTCCGACCCGATCGCGATGTACATGGAAGATATTTTCACCATCGCCCTCAACCTGGCAGGCCTGCCGGGCATGTCCGTTCCATGCGGCCAGACCGACGGCCTGCCTGTTGGTCTGCAGATCATCGGTAACTATTTTGCCGAACAGAAACTGCTGAATGTGGCCCACCAGTTCCAGCTGGCCACCGACTGGCACAAACAGACCCCTGACGGCATCTAAGGCGAGGTTAACGACTATGCAATGGGAAGCGGTAATCGGGCTGGAAATCCACGCCCAGCTCTCCACGAAATCCAAAATCTTCTCCGGTGCCAGCACGGCATTTGGCGCGGAACCGAACACTCAGGCCTGTGCCGTCGATCTGGCTCTGCCAGGCACACTGCCGGTGTTCAACGAAGAAGCACTGCGTAATGCGGTAAAATTCGGCCTGGCCATTGATGCTGAAATTGGCCGCACATCCGTGTTTGATCGCAAAAACTACTTCTACCCGGATCTGCCCAAGGGCTACCAGACCAGCCAGCTGTTCCACCCGATTGTCGGCATCGGCCACGTTGACATCACCCAGGACGACGGCACCACCAAACGCGTCGGCGTTACCCGCGCCCATCTGGAAGAAGATGCAGGCAAGTCACTGCATGATGAATTTCCAGGCATGACCGGCATCGATCTCAACCGTGCTGGTACGCCATTACTGGAAATCGTCTCCGAGCCGGATATCCGCTCCGCCAAGGAAGCAGTCGCCTATGCACGCAACATCCACTCGCTGGTTACCAGCCTGGGCATCTGTGATGGCAACATGGCGGAAGGCTCATTCCGTTGCGACTGTAACGTCTCTATCCGCCCGAAAGGTCAGGAAGAATTTGGCACCCGTACCGAAACCAAAAACATCAACTCGTTCCGCTTTATCGAGCGCGCCATTATCGGCGAGATCGAGCGTCAGATTGATGTGATTGAAGACGGCGGCCGTATCGTGCAGGAAACCCGCCTGTACGACGCCAACAAAAACGAAACACGCTCCATGCGCTCCAAAGAGGAAGCCAACGATTACCGCTACTTCCCTTGCCCAGATTTGCTGCCCATTGTTATTGATGAAGAGTACATCGAAGCGGTACGCGCGACCCTGCCCGAACTGCCTGACGCCCGTAAAGCTCGCTTTATCGAGCAGCACGGCCTGAGCAGTTATGACGCCATGGTACTGTCGGCAGACCGCAACCTGGCCGAGTATTTCGAAACAGTTGCCACAGCCTGCACAGACGCCAAACTGTCTGCCAACTGGGTAATGGGTGAACTGTCGAAATTGCTGAACCAGAACGACACCGCGATCACCGACAGCCCGGTTTCAGCTGATCAGCTGGGCGGCCTGCTGGTTCGCATCAAAGATGACACTATCTCCGGCAAGATTGCCAAGCAGGTGTTTGAAGTGATGTGGAGTGATGGCGGCAGCGCCGATGAAATCATCGACGCCAAAGGCCTGAAACAGGTAACAGATACCGGTGCTATCGAGGGCATCGTCGATGACGTTATCGCCAACGCTGACAAACAGGTGGCACAGTACCAGGCAGCTGAGCCTGATAAGCGCGGAAAAATGCTCGGCTTCTTTATGGGCCAGGTGATGAAAGCCTCCGGCGGCAAAGCCAACCCGGGCGCCGTAACCAGTATTCTGAAGCAGAAACTGGACGCTTTGTGCGACTAAACAACAGCCTGTTTTTATAACAGCAAAAAGCCCGCCAGCATGCTGACGGGCTTTTTCATATCCTGCTGCCGAGCTACTCGCTAACGCCAGCTTTACAACTTTTCAAACACCAGATCAAAAGAAACCGGCACCTGCGGCATAAGACTGTCCAGCCCGGCAATTTTGCGCAATGCCTCCACCCCCTCCAACAAACCAAACGTCTGAGCATCAATCATCACCGGCTGTGCACTTTTCACCAACCAGCGCTTCTCACTGATCCGATAAATATGCAGCTCCGTCAGGATCGTCTGCTGATGCCCGTTGAGCTGCAACTCCCCACCGGTAGATAACGGCCACATTTCACCAATACCCAACGCTGCCAGCTGCACGATATCCACCGGCATCTTGATACGGGCCTCAGGAAATCCGGCCAGATTAAACAACATTTTCTTCATCCGGGTATCACGTATTGCAATGCCCGTATTCACCGAGGCCAGATCGACTGTCAGCGTCGCAATACCATGACTGCCAATATAACCTTTAATCTGATCAAAACTATTGACCTCATACACAGCGCCATTTTTGACCGTTGCATACTGAAACGTTGAATCAACCGCTTTCAGATCCCATTGTGCCAACGCCAGCATTGGCCAGCACAATACCACCACCAGTAGCGCTTTCATCCTGCCCATCATCACTCCTTAACGTTTTAACTCATGATCTCGATAATGTGGGTCTAGCCAGCAGGCAGGCAACGCCTCCCCCGAAGGAAACTCCAACAATCGCTTGTTAAAGGCTTCCGGGTCCTGCCGTTCCTCACCATAATGACTGCATCCCTCAACAGTGGCATGATATGGATCAAATAACTGGGGTAACGCCACCACCTCCACCAGGTGACCGTTGCCGCTCTCTTTGAGATACATAGCGCAGACCTCACTCAGCTGAATACACTGAAAAGTGTAGCAGCCAGACAGAGCAATCAGGCCAGCCAGTAACAGCACAACCACGATCACGCGCCACCCGGATAACCCGAATAGAGGTATAACACCATGCAAACCGCAACTTTCGCCGCCGGCTGTTTTTGGGGCATAGAAGCCCGCTTTATGGCCTTGCCCGGCGTTATTGAAACCGCCGTTGGCTACATGGGCGGACACACCGATCAGCCGGAATACCGTCAGGTGTGCAGCGAGCATACCGGCCACGCCGAGGTAGTACAGCTAACCTTTGATGAGCAACAGATTGATTACTGCCAATTGTTAAATGCTTTCTGGCAGATGCACAATCCCACCACGCTCAACCGCCAGGGGCCGGATGTTGGCAGCCAGTATCGCTCAGCCGTATTCTTTCATACCCCAGAACAACAAGCTCAGGCACAGGCCAGTAAAGACGAACTCAATAATAGCGGCCTGCTCCCCGCACCCGTGGTTACCGAAATCGCCCCCTGCGCCACGTTCTGGCGTGCCGAAGAACACCACCAGAAGTATCTGGAAAAAAATGGCCGGGGATTATGCGGGCTCTGACACCAGCGGCAACCCAGCTGGAGCAGGTAACGGCCGACAACCTGTACAAGCTAAACCGATTTTACAAGCGCAACGGCCACCGGGGTAAAGCGACCACCAGCCACCAGTCATGGTGGCTGATACATAACAGCGATATTGTTGCCGCCCTCCGACTGGAGCCCCACCCTTGGGGCCTGCTATTACGCGGCATGTGGGTCGCCACTGAACTGCGCGGCCAGGGATTTGGCAGCCAGCTGCTCTGCGCTTTACAGCCACAGCTAAGCAAAGCCCCCTGCTACTGCCTGCCCTACACCACACAGCTGGATTTTTATTATCGTAACGGCTTTATTGATGCACGCGATAGTGCACCGACCGCCCTGTACCAGCAACATACACACTACCTGGCGCGGGGAGAGTCACTTGGATTGCTACGCCATCAGCCACCCTGCGACTGACGGATATAGAACTGCGCTTTCTCCACTTTCGCCAGACAATCCGCATAGTTTTCCAGCTGCTCCTGAACCTTAGCCGCTCCCAGCAGGGCACTGGCTTTTGACCAGGCCACACTGCCACTGAAGCCACG
>JAIBDV010000140.1 GCA_024686055.1 Neptuniibacter sp. | reverse complement strand
TCCTGACTGATCTGCTGCATAGGATTCTATCCGGGATGTTCTCAAAGGTTCATGCCGCGAGTGCTGGGGCACCGGCCGCGACGGGACGTCGTTGCTACTGTGGGGCGAGTCGTAGCCTGTGTATAGAAAGCACAAAAAAGGCCCCCAGATGGGAGCCTTTTCAAGTGTAACAGAGTCAGTGATCAGCGGGTGCTGGTCTCACTGCCTTCGTTCTCGATCTGTTTGTTGATCACATACTGCTGGGCAATAGACAGCACGTTGTTGATGACCCAGTACAGTGTCAGACCTGCCGGGAACCACAGGAAGAAGAAGGTGAACAGGATCGGCAGCATCTTCATCACTTTGGCCTGCATCGGGTCTGGCGGTGTCGGGTTCAGCGTCTGCTGAATGAACATGCTGGCACCCATCAGGATCGGCAGAATGAAGTATGGGTCCATCGCTGCAAGGTCATTGAGGTAGAGGAACTCTGCGTGACGCAGCTCGACACTCTCCATCAGTACCCAGTACAGGGCGATGAATACCGGCATCTGCGCCAGGATAGGAAGACAGCCGCCCAGCGGGTTGATCTTCTCTTTCTTGTACAGCTCCATCATTGACTGCGACATCTTCTGACGGTCATCGCCGTGCAGTTCTTTCAGTCGCTGCATCTCAGGGCCAAACTTGCGCATCTTGGCCATGGATTTAAACGCCTTGGCGTTAATCTGGAACAGCGCCGCTTTTACCAGGATGGTGATGCCGATGATCGACAGGCCCCAGTTACCCAGCACGCTATGGATCCAGGTCAGCAGCATGTGCAGTGGACTCGCGATCCACCACAGCCAGCCGTAATCAACGGTCAGCTGCAGGTTTTCAGCAGCGGCTTCCATGGCTGGCTGATCTTTCGGACCAGCATAGTACGTCGCGCTGACGCTGTTGCTCTCGCCTGGCGCAATGGTCAGCAGTGGGCTGATAAAGCCCATGATGTAATTACCACCGCTGGCACGGCTCTGGTAGGTGTATTCCACGCCTTTGGCAGGAATCCAGGCACTGACGAAGTAGTGCTGTACCATCGCAACCCAGCCATCCTGAGATTTGGCTTTAAAAGCGGCTTCGTCCATATCGTCGAAGTCGACTTTGTTGTAGTTGTTCTCAGTGGTAGAGAACACGCCACCCAGGTAGGACTGCATGCCCATATCGGTGCTGCTGGTCGGGTCGCTGCTACGGTCACGTTTAATCTGACCGAACAGGTTAGCCTGCCAGTTGTTGTCAGACTGGTTATTGA
Organism: Neptuniibacter sp.; assembly: GCA_024686055.1. GTDB lineage: Bacteria > Pseudomonadota > Gammaproteobacteria > Pseudomonadales > Balneatricaceae > Marinobacterium_C. The sequence goes on along the minus strand of JAIBDV010000140.1, from coordinate 6,168 downwards.
CGATAAACTCGACACCAATCTCGTAGGAACCTTTAGTGAAGGTGTAGCGCTTGGTGATCTGTACGCCATCAGTTGTCAGCGTCAGGTCAATTGCCAGTGTGTCACCTTCGAGCTGGAATTCGTCGCCGCTGACACTATATACCGGGCGGCCATCTTTGCTGGCATCCGGACCATCAGGGCCAACCAGGCCGCTCTGGGAGATATAGGTACGGTTCTGAGTCTGCTCCAGCAGTACGAATGGCAGCTCGCTGCCCTGCTGTGCTTTGTGTGCTGGCAGTGCCAGCTGAATGATGTCGCCACCTTTGCGGTCGATCAGCAGTTCCAGAACATCAGTTTTTACACTGATCAACTGTGCTGCATTTGTGGCAACGGCGTTATCACCGGGCACATCGGAACTGGCGGCCTGAGGGCTGGCAGCAGATGGCAGATCGGTAACGGTGGCAGTGCTGGTGTTATAGGCAGAGGTGGATTCAACGGGCTGAGCCTGTACAGGCGCCTGGCCGTAATCCTGGTTCCACTGCAGTACCAGCATGTAGGAGATGACTGCCAGAGCGGCCACCAGAAGTACTCGCTGAAAATCCATCGTGTTTTTAACCGGTTCGTTAAGTTGAAGCTTGTTTGGCTTTTTTTCTCAATCGTGACCAGCACTTCTTCGCCAGGCGATGAAGTTCATCCTTTTCCAGTTCATCGATACCCTTACGGGCCATGATCAGGATATCCACGGGTGGAAGGTTATGCTGATTGAGACGGAATGACTCGCGCATAATGCGGCGAACGCGATTACGTTTCACAGCATGGCGAACATTTTTTTTGGAGATCACAAACCCCAGACGAGGGTGATCCAGGCCGTTAGGACGGGCCAGAATGAGGATGTGCCGGTCTGGCACCTTCAACGAAACGTTGTCAAAAACCTGCTGAAAGTCTCCGCCTGTTAACAGGCGTAACTCTCGGGGATATTTGAATTCAGACATAATGTCAGGTGACCAGACCAGTACGGTCGACTTAAGCGCTGAGACGCTTACGACCTTTTGCGCGACGACGGTTGATGACCAGACGACCATTTTTAGTGGACATGCGGGCACGGAAACCGTGAGTACGTTTGCGCTTCAGTACGCTGGGTTGGAAAGTTCTTTTCATTGCCTGCACCTGCTAACGCTAGCTGTTAGGAAAAAAATTAATTGAATTAACTGATTTCCCGGTAATGAAAATCAGACGCGGCATTCTATGGAGTTAACCCGTTTGAATCAAGCTAAATTCCATAAATAGCGGGGATTCAGCAGATAAAAGTTGTGAACAGGCAAAGGTTTGAGCTCGATTCAGGGAGTGAGGGAGAATGGGGATTACCTGTGTTTAAAGCTGTTAATTACTGTGGGTAATTCCCTCTACCCCCCTGCTTAATAGGCTTCTTAGCCGACAAGGCCCTTCTGGGATAAGTAGCGGATAACATTGTGGGTTAGTCTGGGATAAGCTGACTTTTAGGCCGACTTGAACATTTTGTGCATAAAGGTGGGGAAGGAATATGTATTTCTTGTGTTCTTTTGTGGATAAAAACCAGGGGTGAGGCTAGAATGGCTGCCAGATCAACGCCTCCGGGCATGTATAACTCATTGAATAACTTATTCAGGCAGGATAGGAGCCACCGATGTCAGCGGAACTGTGGGAACGCTGTCTGCTCAGTTTGCAGGAAGAATTTCCGACTCAGCAGTACAACACCTGGATTCGCACGCTAAAAGTAGCGCATGCGAATGGCGCACAGCTGACGCTGATGGCCCCGAACCGCTTTGTTCGCGACTGGGTGAATGACAAGTACCTGGCCCGCATCCGTCAGGTTGTGGCGGATATCAGTGGTGATATCAGTGCGGACGTGCGGCTGGATGTTGCTCAGCGCACTTCGCACGCAGTACAGCGGCGTGTTGCTGTGACTCAGGTCCGTCCCCGTCCAGCCACTCAGGTGGCTCCACCGCCAACGGCCCTGCCGGTTCGTGAACCAGTCTTCACCCCGGCGCCGGCTTCCATGCAGGTTGCTCCCGCTGCGAACCCTCCGCTTGTCGCAACGGTTCCCGCATCAGCCCCCGCCCGCGAGCTCGTCGCGCAGACCGTGCCTTATCAGCAACCGTTGATGCCTGAACGTACGGTGGATGTGGAGGGGGGGATCAAGCATCAGTCCAACCTCAGTGCTGCCTTTACCTTTGAGTCTTTCGTACAGGGTAAATCCAACCAGCTGGCACTTGCTGCTGCTCAGCAGGTTGCCGACAACCCTGGCAGTGCTTACAACCCACTCTTTATATACGGTGGTGTGGGCCTGGGTAAAACCCACTTGATGCAGGCCGTTGGCATTCAGATGCGCAAGCGTAATCCCAATGCCAAAATCGTCTACCTGCACTCCGAGCGCTTTGTCGCCGACATGGTGAAAGGGCTGCAGCTCAACGCAATTAACGACTTTAAGCGTTATTACCGTTCAGTCGATGCCTTGCTGATTGATGATATCCAGTTCTTCGCTGGTAAAGAGCGCTCCCAGGAGGAGTTCTTCCACACCTTTAATGCGCTGCTGGAGAGTGGCCAGCAGATGATCCTGACGTCGGACCGTTATCCGAAAGAGATCATCGGCGTTGAAGAGCGTCTTAAGTCCCGTTTTGGCTGGGGCCTGACCGTGGCCATCGAGCCACCAGAGCTGGAAACCCGGGTGGCGATTCTGATGAAGAAGGCCACCGAAGCGAAAATTCAGCTGCCGGATGATGCTGCTTTCTTCCTGGCACAGAAGATTCGTTCTAACGTTCGTGAGCTCGAAGGCGCGCTGAAACGGGTGATTGCCAATGCGCATTTTACGGGCAATGCAATCACCACGCCGTTTATTAAAGAATCTCTGAAAGACCTGCTGGCTTTGCAGGATAAACAGGTTAGTATTGATAACATTCAGCGTGTAGTCGCCGATTACTTTAAAATCAAAATCTCTGACCTGCTATCAAAGCGTCGCAGTCGCTCTGTTGCGCGACCTCGTCAGGTAGCAATGAGCCTGGCGAAAGAGCTGACCAATCACAGTCTGCCGGAGATCGGCGATGCGTTTGGCGGCCGGGATCACACAACTGTGCTCCATGCATGTCGCAAGATAAAGGAGCTGCGCGAGAGTGATACGGATATCAGAGAAGATTATCAAAACCTGTTGCGTCATCTGACAGCGTAACAGGTTGACCGGAATGAAGGTGCAAGGTGGATAACCGATGAAATTTGTCATTTCCAGAGAGGCCTTAATCAAACCACTGCAGTTGGTGGCTGGTGTTGTGGAACGTCGTCAGACGTTGCCTGTGCTGTCCAACATCCTGCTGGTTGTTGAAGGTGATCAGCTGTCGATGACAGGTACGGATCTTGAAGTAGAGCTGGTGGGCCGCGTCACTCTGGACGAGGCTGCAGAAGCGGGTTCCATTACCGTCCCGGCGCGTAAACTGATGGATATCTGTAAGTCACTGCCCGATGATGCGCGCATTGAACTGGCCCTGTCCGGTCAGAAGATGGTGATCAAGGCTGGCCGTAGCCGTTTTACCCTCTCGACTCTGTCGGCGGCTGAATTCCCGAATGTGGATGATGGCCCTCAGGCGATGGAGCTGACCCTGTCTCAGGCTGAATTGCGTCGCCTGATCGATAAAGCGGGCTTCTCCATGGCCCAGCAGGACGTACGCTACTACCTGAACGGTATGTTGCTTGAAATCGCCGAAGGCTCTTTGCGCTCAGTGGCGACAGATGGCCATCGACTGGCGACCTGTCGCGCCAATGCTGAAGGTGCTAATGCTGCGCCCAGCCAGATTATCGTACCGCGTAAAGGCATTCTGGAGCTGGCTCGCCTGCTGCAAAATGGCGAGCAACCGGTACGGCTGGTCATTGGTAGCAGCCATATCCGCGCCTACGTAGGGGACTTTATTTTCACCTCCAAACTGGTGGATGGGAAATTCCCGGACTATCAGCGTGTTATCCCGAAAAACGGTGATAAACAGGTACTGGGTGAGCGTCAGGAACTGCGTCAGGTGTTCAGCCGGATCGCGATCCTGTCTAATGAAAAATACCGTGGTGTGCGGATGTCACTGTCCAGTGGCTTCCTGCAGGTGATGGCCAACAACCCGGAACAGGAAGAAGCGGAAGAAACTGTCTCTGTCGATTACGAAGGTGAATCACTGGAGATTGGTTTTAACGTTAACTACCTGCTGGATGTACTGTCTATTCTCAGTTCGGATACCGTACGTCTCACGCTCTCTGACTCCAACAGCAGTGTGCTGCTTGAAGGAATGGATGAAGCGGATTGCCTGTACGTTGTTATGCCGATGCGTATGTAAGTCCTGTGCGCAGCCAGGTCCTCTGTCCCTGGCTGCGCTGGTAACCCCTATTTCATGTCCATTGCCCACCTTGATATTCAGCAGATCCGCAATCTGCATGACGTCTCTATCGATCCATCCCCCCATATCAACATTCTGCACGGTGCCAATGGCAGCGGTAAAACCAGCCTGCTTGAAGCCGTACATATGCTGGGTCTGGGCCGTTCGTTTCGCACCCAGAATGTCCGTCATCTGATTCAGAGTCAGACCGGCCACTGCATGGTGGCGGCGGATATTGATGCGCTGGGGATCGGTTCAACTCAGCGGCTGGGTATTCAGCGCCAGCTGTCAGGCGAAAGCCTGATGCGTTACGCCGGCAATAATATCGACTTATCTACCCTGGCGGAGTTATTACCGCTACAGGTGATTAACTCAGATACCTTTGATTTGCTGGAGGGAAGCCCCCAGGCGCGGCGACAATATATCGACTGGGGTGTGTTCCATGCTGAAAGCAGCTTTATCCAGCTCTGGCGTGGTTTCAAGCGGGCGTTGAAGCAGCGAAACACCTTGCTTAAATGTGGTAAAATTGACCCTCGCTTACGCCAGGCATGGGATCAGGAATTTATCCGCCATGCGGACCTGCTCACCGCGCACCGCGCACATTATATTGAGCAGTTAAAGCCTGAGTTTGAGGTGATCCTCAGCACTCTGCTTGGTGGTGTGGAGATCGAACTGGGTTTTCGTCCCGGCTGGGATCAGAAAAAGCCGCTGGATGCCGTACTGGCCGACAGCCTGGAGCGCGATCGGCGCCAGGGCTTTACCGGTTATGGCCCACAGCGGGCGGATCTCAAAGTCAAAGCCGACGGCCATAATGCCGCAGAGCGCCTGTCCCGAGGACAGAAAAAGCTGGTAGTCAGTGCACTGAAACTGGCCCAGGGCAGCCTGTTTTACCGGCTCAGCCAGCGCGCCTGCATCTACCTGATTGATGATCTGCCGTCAGAGCTGGATAGCCAGCACAGCCAGATGTTCTGTGACTTTCTGGCGGCATCACACAATCAGTGTTTTATTACCTGCGTTGACCGTGATGCGCTACAGCGCCAATGGCAACCGGATGTAAATATCAGCCATTTCACCGTGGCCAATGGCCAGGTGAAGTGCACAGATTAGTTTAGGAGACCGACTGAATGAGCGGTGAAGAGAACCAGAACTACGACTCCTCCAGCATCAAGGTGCTGAAAGGCCTGGATGCGGTACGTAAGCGTCCGGGTATGTACATTGGTGATACGGATGACGGCACTGGCCTTCACCACATGGTGTTCGAGATCGTGGATAACTCCATCGACGAAGCACTCGCCGGGCACTGTTCTCAGATTGATGTCATTATCCATCAGGATAACAGCGTCAGCGTGGCCGATAATGGCCGTGGTATCCCAACCGAAATTCACGAAGAAGAAGGCGTCTCCGCTGCCGAAGTGATCATGACTGTGCTGCATGCGGGCGGCAAGTTTGATGATAACTCCTATAAGGTATCCGGTGGCCTGCACGGTGTGGGTGTTTCCGTCGTGAACGCGCTGTCGACTGATCTGACCATGACCATCCGTCGTCAGGGCGAAGTGCATGAGCAAAAATACGTGCACGGTGTCCCTCAGGCACCGCTGACTGTTGTGGGTAAAACGGAAACCAGTGGTACCAGCGTCCGTTTTTATCCATCACTGGACACCTTCACCAATAAAACCACCTTTCAGTACGACATCCTCGCCAAGCGTTTGCGCGAGCTGTCTTTCCTGAACTCTGGTGTACGGATCTTCCTCAAGGATGAACGTGAAAGCCGTGAAGAGCTGTTCAGTTATGAAGGCGGGCTGGGTGC
>JAIBDV010000249.1 GCA_024686055.1 Neptuniibacter sp. | reverse complement strand
TGACCAGGGCTGTGAGTTTTTCATCTCCCAGGCCGTGTATAACCCCCAGGCCACCATTGATCTGCTGACCCGCTACGCTCGCAGCTGTCGCGACCAGGGCATTGCACCCAAGCGCATTATTCTGACTTTCACTCCCTGCGGTAGCGCAAAAACGCTGGAGTTTATGGAATGGCTGGGCATCTCAGTACCCGACGCTACCCGCTGGCATATCCTGGATGCCAAAGACCCACTGGCAGAGTCCGTACGCATCTGCCGCAGCAATCTGGAGCAGATTCTGGATGCCGTGATCCGTTATGAGCTGCCACTGGGGCTGAACATTGAGAGCCTGACTAACCGTAAAGACGAGATCGATGCTTCTATCCGTCTGTTCAAGCTACTCAAAGCGACGCTGGACCTGAAACTGGCCGAACAGGCACTGTAACGTATCCCCCTTCGCCATCTGCCCCGCGCAGGTGGCGCTTTCTGTCGGCTAAGTAAGTACCGATCAGATCAGTTTCAATACCCCATAATGTGGGTTACTCAAGCAACTGAATGCACCGCCTCGCCAGGTTAACCGCTAACAGCAGACTTGTGCACGCGCAGGCTTGAAATCAATTAATCGTCGCCTGCCACTATGAATAAAGAACATTCATTTTGTAGACTCAAAAATGACAATTTCATTAACGTTTCAACGTTTTTAGCCGACATAGTCCAGTGCATTCTGCCGTAGATCATAAAAAAGGTGCTAACGGGGAAAAAAGGTGATCCAGGCCGCATCAGATCAGTTCCAAGAGGCTGCTCAACATTTAATATTGCTGTAATGTCTTTACCAAGTCATTGTAAGCAAAAATAAATATTATGTATGGGTGACAGGTACCAAGGTGCCTCGCTCGAGCTGACTTTCTAATGTGTTCCAACGTCTACAGCTATATGGATTTCAGATCGGCAGCCAGAACACGCAGTTCCGGCAGTATAAAGGGAACGGACTTTCAAGGTGGATAGTACATGCGTTTTTTGAATAATCTTCCCGTCAGAAAAAAACTGGCGGTCATCATTGTTATGCTGGTAGGCCTCGCTCTGGCCCTGGAAGCGATCAACCTGATCGAATACAAATCTCAGCTTGAGCACTCTCGCGCTGTTCAGTCACGGGAAATCGTCTCCAGCGCTCATGCAATTGCACACTATTACCACCAGCAAGCGCAGCAAGGTGTACTGGACGAGAGCAAGGCGAAACAGCTTGCCCTGGATGCCATTGCTGCTATGCGCTACGACACCACCAATTATGTATTTATTGGTAACCTCCAGGGTGAGGTTGTTATGCACCCCATTGATAGCTCCCTCAATGGCAAAAACCTCACTAACGCCCCTGATGCAAATGGTGGCATGTTCTTCCAGGACATAATGCGAGTCGCCCGTGAAAAACAGGAGGGTCTGGTTGAGTATTACTGGACACGGCCAAACCAGTCAGAAGCGGTGCCTAAAATCTCCTACGTCAAACTGTTCCGGCCATGGAACTGGATGGTTGTCACTGGCGTCTATGTTGATGATATCCAGGAACTATTTTTCCAGCAGCTCATGAATGCACTGCTGATTCTGGCACTGGCTGTACCATTGATAGTGATGTTATCCCTGCGGATCGCCAACGGCATCACCCAGCCGTTACTTGCCATAAGCGCTGTTATGCAACGGGTATCCAAAGGCGATCTGACCGGTCAGGTGGAGCACTCCAGCCGCGACGAGCTGGGCCACCTTGCACAGAACGTCAATGAAACCGTGGATGAGCTGCGGACCCTGATCAAGCATGTTGGCATCTCCTGTGTACAAATTCGCGAATCTTCAGAAAGCGCGGCTGCAACAACAGCTCAGACGTTTGCGGGCGTTAAGCGCCAGCACGAAGAAACGGAAGCTCTGGCCACCGCCATGCACGAGATGGCAATGACCGCCCAGGAAGTTGCTGATACTGCCGAGCGCACCGCCTCCAGTAGCCATGATGCCAACGATGCCGCCAATCAAGGTAATCAGATTGTTGATACCACCATTGGCCGGATTAATAACGTTGCTGATGAGATGCAGAAATTACTGACCACCATTAGCCAGCTGGAACGTGATACTGAAGAAGTCGAAAACATTCTGAACATCATCAGCGAGATCTCCGACCAGACCAACCTGCTAGCGCTCAACGCAGCGATTGAAGCGGCCCGCGCCGGTGACCAGGGCCGAGGGTTTGCCGTGGTTGCCGACGAAGTCCGCCAACTGGCTAAACGGACTCAGGAATCCACCGAACAGATCCGTGAGCTTAACGAGCGGCTCAAATCAGCCTGTCACAATGCTGTATCCATGATGAAAAATGGCCACCAGCATACCCAGAACAGTGCCACCAGCGCACAACAGGCAGGCGAATATATCCACACCATTGTGGGCCAGGTCAACGCCATTATGGATATGAACACCATGGTCGCCACAGCAGTAAAAGAGCAAAGTGCCGTCGCCGAAGATATGAACCGAAATATCACCACTATCTCGCAGATTGCTGAGGAAACCAGCCAGGGCGCGAACGAAACCGCCAAGACCAGCCACAACCTGGCTGACCTTGCCCGACAGATGGAACAACGCCTAGACGCCTTCAAAATCTGATTCACCACCCGCCTCTACCAGAGGCGGGTATTCAGCAACCCAACCAGCTCGCGTACCCTCCCTTACATAGATCCCCTCATAAACCGTGCCCGTCACGGAACAATTCAGTACTTAATCATTAGCTGAGTAACTATTCAGCATCTTTTTTAATTAACACCCGATCCAGATCAGTAAAAAAAACCACCAGCCAGGATAAAACATCATAGTGGAATCATATATTCCACCAATCCTGAAAAATAATAACCCGTAGGCACGTCAGCAAGTCTATTACAGACTGACCGGCATTACCGCTTAAGGCGATAACCCAAAAATGCTGACCTGACTTACGATCGCACCCGGCAAGATAAAGAGTAATCATTCAATTTTAACGTGCATAACCATGTTGTCATGCTTAGCGCAGTTGAAGGTCATGCCGGATAGCAATCAAAGGTAGGAAAACAATGCAACTCCTTCGTAATTTACCGGTAAGGCACAAACTGGGTTTCATTATTGTGTTGCTGCTTGGCCTTACTCTGGTACTGGAATTTTTTAATATCTGGGACTATCGATTTCAGCTACAAAAATCCAGAGAGGTGCAATCCCGCGAAATCGTTTCTACCGCCAGCTCTATCGTGCAGCACTACTTTGACCTGTCAAAACGCGGAAAACTGGATGAAACTCAGGCCAAAGCAGGTGCCCGGTCCGCTCTTGCTGCCATTCGTTATGATAAAACCAACTATGTGTTTATCACCGATCTGAATGCGCGCATTATTATGCACCCCCTCAAGCCACAACTTGATGGCAAGGATATGCGCAATGCAGCCGACCCCAGCGGTTTCAAACTCTTTCAGGCATTCGCCGATATCGCCCGCAGCCAGGGGGAGGGCCGGGTAAATTATATCTGGGCCCACCCCAAACATGGCGAACCTGTGCCCAAAATATCCTACGTAAAGCGCTTTGAGCCCTGGGACTGGATTATCGGCACCGGTGTCTATGTCGACGATATCGACCTGCTGTTTCGCAACCAGCTAGCCAACGCGCTGATTGCACTGGCCATCGTCGTGCCACTGATTGTCTATATCTCCATCGTTGTGGTACGCGGTATTACGACGCCATTAAGTGATATAAACCGGTTGATGCGACAGGTTGCCAAGGGCGATCTTACCGGCCAGATCGCCAGTGAAGGCAATGATGAAATGGGCAGGCTGGCACACAATGTGAACGAAACTGTGCGTGAACTACGCACCCTTATCCAGCACGTTGGCAGCTCCTGCAGCCTGATCCGCGAAGCCTCGGAAAAAGCCGCCCATACCACTCAGCACACCTTTGATGGCATCCGCCGTCAGCACGAAGAAACCGAAGCACTGGCCGCCGCTATGCATGAGATGGCGATGACCGCTCAGGAAGTCGCCTGCACCGCTGAACGCACTGCCGCCAGCAGTCATGATGCCGACAGCGCAGCTCATACCGGCAACAGCATTGTTAATAAAACAATCTCCCGTATCACCGATGTCGCGAGCGAAATGCAAAGCCTGTTGACGACCATCAGTCAGCTGGAGCGTGATACCGAAGAGGTGGAGAATATCCTGAATATAATCAGTGACATCTCTGATCAGACTAACCTGCTGGCCCTTAATGCAGCGATTGAGGCTGCCCGGGCTGGTGACCAGGGACGAGGATTTGCTGTCGTTGCCGATGAGGTGCGTCAACTGGCAAAACGCACCCAGGAGTCCACTGAGCAGATCCGCGGTCTGAACGAACGACTAAAGTCAGCCTGTCACAATGCAGTCTCCATGATGAAAAATGGCCACGAGCACACCCAGCGTAGTGCCAGCAGTGCAGAAGAAGCGGGCCAGTATATTCATACCATTGTCAGCCAGGTTAACGAGATTATGGATATGAACACCATGGTCGCCAGCGCCGTAAAAGAGCAAAGCGCAGTTGCCGAAGATATGAACCGCAATATCACCACAATTTCGCAAATTGCTGAAAGCACCAACGAAGATGCCAGCTCGACCGCAGATACCAGCCGTGCGCTGGCCAATCTGGCAAAAGATATGGAGCAGCGCCTGTCCGCTTTTAATATCTGAGCCCAGGGACGGCAACCCCGCCCCTTCAGTAGCCTGAAGGGGCGCACAAGAAGGCATCTGCGTCTGAAAATAATAAAACTGTGATCAAGGTCGCAGTATCTGGCAATGAAGCTGTAGATAATGCTTCACGGTCGGCTCCAGTAAAAACCAGACTGACACCCGAACCAGCACTGTGGTCAGGGAGGGTGGGTTACCCAGCACAAAAGCAGTTTTCCCCTTCAGCTGCGCATACGTGTTATGTGCCATTTAAACAGAGCTCCCTGAGCACCTGACAAGCCCTCCCTGCTACACCTTCATCAATGAGCCCTGCTAAAGCAGCCTGCTTTACCGGTGCGTAAAGCCTGAGCAAGATATCACCTGCCTATACCGGTGACCGCGGTGCGTACCTCCCGGCTAACCACACTTATCCTGAAACGTTATTTGTGACCGGGTATTATTCTCGATTATCTGCCATAATCCCAAACAGATGTGTGCACG
>JAIBDV010000133.1 GCA_024686055.1 Neptuniibacter sp. | reverse complement strand
GGTAAGCGCTAAGTTCTGATTGTTGACGCTGGGGCTGTGTGTGGGACCGGTGTCCCCACCGGGAAGCTTCCAGCAGTAAACTGGAGATATCAGACGTGTCCCGTCCTGAAATGTGTTGACGGTTTTGATCAAGCCAGGTGTTCCGGACATCTAGCTTTTTCATGTACCTCAGCCGGGGTTTTCATTCCCAGGCTGAGGTGGGGCCTCAGGTGATTATAGATCCAGACTGATTCCTCGATCACCGTTTTGAGCTCGTTAAAAGTCCGGCATCTTGTTAGCAGGAACTCCTGCTTCAGGATGCCATTGACCCGCTCAGCCAGTGCATTCTGATAACAGTCATACCCATCTGTCATGGAGGGCGTCATAACTGCTTCTGCAAGGACTTGCTGATAGGTTGCTGAGCAGTACTGACTACCTCGGTCTGAGTGATGTACCAACGCACTGCTTCTTGCACGGTTTCTGACGGCCATCCGTAATGCCTTCGCTATATCATGTGCTTTCATCTCTTTACTCAGCTCGTACCCCATGATTTTACGAGAGCTCGCATCGGTGACCAGTGACAGGTAGTGCACACCCTCATCGCTCTCGACATACGTAATATCACTGACAAATGCCTGTTCAGGTGCACTGATCTCCATTTCTGCGAACAGATTTGGATACTTCTTCATCCAGTGCTTACTCCAGGTTGTCCGGGTATAGTTACGTCGGGGTTTGATCAACATCTGCTGTTGGCGCAGATAATCAAACATGCCATCACGTCCCAGCTTGATGCCTGTTGCTTTCAGTTCGGGCTCGATCAGCTGGTAGAGCTTGCGTGTACCCAGGCGCGGCATGTATCTCCGTACTTCCAGTACCATTGGCAATACGGGTTCCAGTTCCTTCTGTCTGGCGGCGTGTCGCTTTTCTCTCTGATAAACGGCCTGTCTGGTAATGCCTTCAAGTCGGCACAGCCGACTCAGCGCTGCTTTACCACTGGCTTGAAGAGCCCGGGCTGTTCGGCTAAAAGCTTTTTTCGCAGCTGAGTTCCATAATGCTGATCCAGATCGTCAACCATCATATTGAGGTAGAGCGTTCTCAGCTTTTCGTCTTCAAGCTCTTTTTCAAGTCGCTTGATTGTCTGGGCAGGAGTTTCCTGGGTAGCGGGCATACGAGGCGTCCTCGTCAGTGACCAGTTTTGCTGGCCGTGCTTACGCAACCATGCCAGCACGGTACTTCTACCTTGTATACCGTAGCGTTTTTGAGCCTGTTTGTATGTCATCTCGCCTTTTTCAACCAGCTCGACAACAGACAATTTAAAAGCCAGCGTGTAGTCACGTTGAGTTCGCTTACGGCGTGGTGTAGTGGGCTTGCCCATAATAGGTCTCCAATGTGTAAACCTATTTCAGGACGAGACAACAGACATAAAAAAGCCCTGATCAAGTCAGGGCTTTTTTGTGGCAGTAAACTTACTTGGAGTTATCCAGCATGTGCTGGACAGCAGCCTTCAGTTCGCCTGCGGAGCAATCCATGCACAGGCCTTTAGGTGGCATCGCGCCTTTACCTTTGGTTGCGCTCGCTACCAGAGCGTCAACACCGATCGCTGCGCGTGGTGCCCATGCTGCTGCGTCACCCAGTTTTGGTGCGCCCGCTGCGCCAGTCGCGTGGCAGACAGTACATTTAGTGTTGTAGACATCAGCGCCGGAACGTTCTGCCATAGCTGCAGCAGGTGTCAGCAGAACAGTAGCCAGTGTCGCGATCAAAACTTTTTTCATAATTATGTCCTTCAGTGCTCACAAGGAATGAGGCCTTTATCTTTCCCACCCATCTCACCAGGTGGGGCCGCGCAATTTATGCATAAGGTTATCATGATGTAAATACACTACCTATGATGAACCCTTACTGAAACTGCCTTGAATCAAGCTTTGGCGGCTAAAGTCGTAGTGTAGTTGTAAGCAGTAGAAGCAGGTGGGCGAGCTTAGCGCGTGCCCAGGTACATCGCGAAGCTGGCCTGATGGCTCAGGGTGCGCTGTGACTTTGCCCGTTTTTCACGCTGTGCCTGGTAGTCCAGGATAGCCTGCTCTACCAGAGCGCGGGGGCCGATTGCCATGTTACGTACGTCGTCGATAGAGTAGCCGCTGCGCAGCAACTGTTTCAGCTGGCCGGTGATTCGATGTTTATCCATTATTTTTTCCTCTTTGGTTTCGCATCCATTTTTACCCAGAGATATTGCAGATAGATGAAGCTGCTGACAGTTATTGTCAATTCCCTATGGCATCATGCGCCAATAAGCATAGTTCACCAGGGCAGAAGATGAATAACAACCCGATTCGTTGTGGCTGGGCCACGGATAAAGATGAGCGTTATACCCGTTATCACGATGAAGAGTGGGGTGTGCCAGAACACGATGATCAGCGTCTGTTCGAGATGCTGATTCTGGAAGGGGCCCAGGCCGGACTGAGCTGGCAGACTATCCTGAACAAGCGGGACGGTTATCGCGTTGCCTTTAAAAACTTTGACCCGCAGAGTGTTGCGGTGATGACGGATGATGAACTGGAAGCACAGTTGCTCAACAGTGGCATTGTGCGCAACCGGCTGAAAGTTTTCTCTACCCGTAAAAATGCCCTTGTTTTTCTGGCGATCCAGCAGGAATCTGGCAGTTTTGATGCGTATCTGTGGGGCTTTGTCGATAACCAGCCTATCGTTAATCGGCCTGCCAGTATGGCTGAAGTGCCGGTCTCGACTGAACTGAGTGATCGCATTGCCAAAGATCTGAAAAAGCGCGGTATGACTTTTGTCGGTACCACCATTATCTATGCCTATTTACAGGCCACGGGGGTGGTCAATGACCACAGCCAGGACTGTTACTGCTGCCAGCCATAATCACTGCTTTTCCTGACCCGGATTCGTCCTGCTCTCACGGCTTGCTGCTAAGGTGATTCTATACCCCATCAGTGACTGGGCCACAGTGCTCGGGAGGTCAGTTATGCAGCGCCAGATAACCGTGCTTGTACGGTCTTTTCTCAGTGCCGATAAGGCACAGGATTCCCAGTTACTTGCGCAGTACAACGAGCAGCGTGGTCAGCAGCTACGGGCTTTTTTGCAGCACAATCGAGTGCTGTCACAGCTGCGGGTGATCGTGCATGCGGACCCAGCGCAGGCGATTGCCGAGCAGTATGATGCGCAAGGCGTCTACCCGACCCGTGCCATGGTAGCGCAGCAGCTGGGGGATGAGTACGCCGGTACTGATATTGCCGTTCAGCTGGTCCATGACGGCTGGGGGCCGAATCCGGGCAGTGCTCAGGCGCTGAACCAGGGGCTGGCCCAGGTACATACCGAGTACGTAATGTGCTGGTCGCCAGAGCTGGCCATTACCGGTGAACAGCTGAACCGGGCGCAGCAGCTGATGCATGAGTCTGATCTGGCGGTACTGGGTTTTTTACGGACTGGCTGGCAGGCTTCACTGCCCTGGCGGATACCACAGAACACTGGCGCGATCTGGCGCACCGAAACGCTGAAAGCCCTGGCAGGGTTTGACCCGGCCTGTGACGGTGGTGATGGTGAACGGCTGCATCTTCCCGGCGAAAAACATGGCCTGCTGACGGCGGGTATGGAAGATTTCCATGCCTTGCTGCGGCTGTATCAGCAACCCCATGCCCATCGCTGGGGGATGCTGGGCGTTGATCAGCCCATCCCCTGGTCGCTGGACCTGGACGATAAACGGCTCACCGATAAAGTGCTGCGCCAGCAGCTGGTGATGGAGGCCTGGAACCGCCAGCTGAACCCGGACCAGAGCCTGGCAAAAACCATGGAGTGCCTGGCAGACCATGCCGAATTTCTGGAGTTTGTGAAAGGGGCGGCCTGAGAGCTGTACCGGTCTGTTTAGCTTAAATGACGACTGCGATCGACGGTGGTCACGGCGTATAATCGGCGCGTTGGAGCTCTGGCCTTCAATGCGCCGTCGTTATCGCCATAAGGACCTTCACTTGCAGACCTCTTCTTCTATTTCGACGCCGTCCCGTTCAGGCCTGCTGATACAGCGGCTGGCGGCGGGACTTATTCTGATCGCTATTATAACCAGCGCTCTGCGTGGGCTGGGTGTGGAGCTGGCGGGTAGCCTGGTCGGCCTCTGCTACTGGCTGGCAATCGTGCTGCTCTGGCAACGTACGGCGGCGAAGACCCGCTTGCTCAGTTCCATCATGCTGGTGGCCGGTGGGGCAAGCCTGGGCTGGGGGCTGTTGCGTGATGCCCAGGTGGACTGGGCTAATCTGGCGGGTGCCAATACAGCGATTATTTCCATGGTGGTCTCCGTCAGTTTTCTCTCGCTGGTACGACTGGACAAAGCCGATCGGCAGACGGCGTTGCTGTCTGGGCGCAAAGGGCTGCTTTCCACATTACTGGGTATTCATCTGTTTGCCTCGGTGATCAACCTGTCGGCGATGTTTATCTTTGCTGACCGCATCAGCAAAGACGGGCGGCTCAGTCGATTACAGACCCTGACCGTTAACCGGGCGCTGACGCTGGGAGCGTTCTGGTCACCGTTCTACGCCTCCATGGCGGTGGCACTGGCCTATGTGCCGGATGCCCCTCTCTTGCAACTGTTAATGGTCGGCGTGCCGCTGGCACTGACTGGCTTGCTGTTTACCCTCTGGGAGCTGGGCCGTGACCCGGATTGTGATCAGTTTCAGGGTTATCCGCTGCAGCTGGCCAGTCTCTGGTTTCCGGCGCTGATGGCCAGCCTGGTACTGGCGCTGCATCAATGGCAGCCGGATGTGCCGGTGCTGGTGCTGATTACCGCACTGGCACCTGTACTCAGCCTGACAATCTATCTGGGGTTTCAGCGGCGCAGTGAAAAAGGCGCGCGTAAGGTGCGCAACCATATTCAGCAGCGGCTGCCGCAGATGTGTAATGAGATCACCCTGTTCCTGTCAGCCGGATTGATGACCCAGGGGCTGGCGGTGCTGGTCAGTACGCTGGCGGGCTGGCAGCTGTTTGATGATTTTGGTGTCGGGCCTGCCATCCTCAGCCTGCTGGCGATTATGGCGGCGGCAATTGCCGGGCTGCATCCCATTATTGGTATCTCGGTGCTGGCCAGCCTGGTTACGCCGCAAGAGGGGCAGCAGTTGCTGTTCGCACTGGTCTTACTGGCATGCTGGTCGGTGGGTACTGCGGTTGGGCCGCTGTCGGGGATTAACCTGGCGCTGCACGGTCGTTACCAGGCAGATATTTATCAGGTGATGCGCTGGAACCTGCCCTATGCGCTGGTGATGACCACGGCTGTGGTGGGAGTACTGGTGCTGGTGGGGCTGGCTGGATAGGCCGTCCCGGTGGTGGCCGGGACGGTGACAGGCTATTTGCAGTAGCAGATGACTTTGCTCAGAACGACAGCCGGTAACTCAGGTTGGCACTGCGCGGTGCGCCGTAGCCGATCTGGTGCAGGCCGGAGCCACCGCCTGTGGCACCCAGGGTATAGTCCTCATCCAGCAGATTATTAATGTTCAGCTGTACCCGGTGTGGGCCGGTTTCATAGCTGGCCATCAGATCAACCAGTTGATAGCTGTCCTGCTTCACCTGTTGGTTGTTGCCAGCAAAACGTTCACTGACGTAATACAGGCCGCCAGCCAGAGTCCAGTCCTGGGCCGGTTCATAGCTGTTCCACAGTGACAGGGTGTGCTCGGGCACATCATTGGGCTGCATACCACTGTCGCGGTTACGGGCATCCAGCCAGGTGTAACCGGCGCTGAGCTGCCACTGTGGTGTCAGCTGGGCGTGGGCTTCCAGTTCAACCCCTTCGTGGCGGTCACGGGCGATATCAATCACCTGCTGCATGGCATCGGTCTGTGGTGACTCCCGGTCGAGCTGGAACAGCGAGGCACCCAGCTGCAGACGGTTCTCCAGCAGTTCAGCTTTGACGCCAATTTCACTCAGGCTGGTTTCCAGCATGGCCGCTTTGGTCGCGCTGGAATAGATGCCGCCATAGGGCAGCTGATAGGAGCGGCCCCAGCTGGTGTACAGCGAGGTCTGCGGGCTGATGGCATAGCTCAGGCCCAGGCGGGGGCTTAACTTGCCTTCAGAAGTGGTCAGCTTGGCACCGCTGGCTGCACTCTGGCGGGTGTTGATATGGTCATAACGGGCCCCGGCCAGCAGGCTCAGCTGCGAGGACAGCTGGATCAGATCCTGGCCATAGAGTGCATAGCTGTTAATGCTGTTGGTCCGGTTCGCCGCCAGTACCGGTTGTGGATAACTGACGCTGACCGGGTTCAGCAGGTCCGTGGTCGGAGCGCTTGCGCCGGTACTGGTGCTGGTGCGTTCCATGTGGGCCAGCTCGGCACCAAACAGCAGCTGGTGCTTGCTGTTCAGCTGCCAGCTCAGCTCGGATTGCAGCCCGGCGTCTACCTGAGGATCAAAGGCAAAGGCCACCACTGAGCGGTTCAGCAGGCCATCGGCCACGCTTTTGTTACGGGTGGCTGACTGTTCCATCTCGACCCGGCTGTAGTAAACGCTGTTACGCCACTGCATAGCCGGGGTCAGTTGCTGAGTCAGTGCCAGGTTGGCGCGCACGGATTCATTATCCTGATAATCGCTCAGACCGCCGTAGTAGGTGGAGCTGTCCACATTGACCGGCTTGCCATCCACCGATGGTACCCCGCGATAGGGAGTCTGGGATTGATTGAGGTATTCCAGATCGAGGTCCAGCTGGCTGCGTTCGCTGAGTTCGAAGCGCAGGCTGGGGGCGATAAACAGTGTGTCGCCTTCAACGTGATCGACAAAGGAGTCGGCGCTGCGATACTCCATATTCAGTCGGCCATTCACCTGACTGCTCAGCTGATCACCCACATCCAGGGCCAGCCCGTGCTGATTGAAACTGCCTGCGCTGAGGTCCAGCTCACGTACCCGTTCACCATCGGCTTTCTTGGTCACCAGGTTAATCAGACCACCGGCTGAGCCGCGGCCATAGAGTGCGCCAGCGGCCCCTTTGACTACGTCAATACGCTCGATATTCTGCAGGCTGCGGTAGGCCTGAGCACTGCCGCCATCACGCAGGCCATTGCGGTACAGGTCGTTCAGGGCATCGTAGCCACGAATACTGAAATGGTCGCGGGCACCCTCACCCAGCGCCCGGTTGATACCGGGGATTCCCCGCAGGGCATCGTCGAGTTTGACAGCTCCGCGCTGTTCGAACGCAACGCGCTCGATCTGGCTGACGCTCTGTGGCACCTGACGCCAGTCGGCGTCCATTTTCAGGCCACTCTGGCTGGCGCCAGCGGCTGTGGTGGTTGTGCCGGTCACGGTAAAGGTGTCCAGTTGCTGGGCGTAAAGGCTCTGAGAGGTCAGTGCCAGGGCAATGGCCAGCGACAACGGGCATTTCTGAATACAACGCATCAATAAGTCTCCCTGCTAGAGGGAGCAGACAATATTTAATTGGCGCCAATTTGTAAAGTAATGATAATTACTTTTATTTGATACTGTGTCTTATTGTTATTAGTTGTCTGTTTTGTCCGGCTCAATATAGCGCCGCCAGCCGGTCAGGTGCTGGAAAATAAGCAGTCGCAGTTGCTCGGGCTGCTTCTG
>JAIBDV010000319.1 GCA_024686055.1 Neptuniibacter sp. | reverse complement strand
CGGGTTTAGCAACAAGCGGGGGCGGCGCTGATTGCGCCGCGGGCTGGGATACATGCTCAGAGACCGGTGCCGGTGGGCGTTCCGCGACAGGTGCTGGTGCTGACGTGGGCACGGGTGCAGCAACCGCCGGAGCAGCAGCCTGCACCGGTGCCTGAACACCCGCAGGCGCTGCGCTGCTGGCCGGGCGAAACGCCGACATGCGCAACAGCGTCATCTCCAGCCCTTCACGGGCATCCGGCACCCAGGGCAGATCTTTACGCCCCATCAGGGCAACCTGATAGTACAGCTGAACATCTTCGGCCGTTAACTGACCAGCCAGCTGCTCGAGCTGGTGCTGGTCACCCAGGCTGTTATCAACACCACCCGGCACCGCCTGAGCGATCGCAACCCGGTGCAGCAAGCTGACCAGATCACCCAGTACGGCGTCGTAATCCGGCGAAAAGCGCGCCAGTTCATCGACCGTCTGCAGTAATGCCGCAATATCGTGGCTCGCCAGTTGCTCCAGCAACAGGTAAACCAGTCGCTGGTCAATCGTGCCCAGCATCGACCGTACATCGGCCTCGTTCACCTCACCGGCACCAAAGGCGATGGCCTGATCCGTCAGGCTTAACGCATCCCGCATCGAGCCATCTGCCGAGCGGGCCAACAGCCACAGCGCCGGTTCTTCGCAGTCGATCCCCTCCTGACCCAGCACGTGCTGCAGGTGCTCCACAATACGCTGAGGGATCATATTCTTGAGGTTAAACTGCAGGCAGCGCGACAGAATCGTGACCGGCAGTTTTTGCGGATCGGTGGTCGCCAGCAGGAATTTAACGTGCGGAGGTGGCTCTTCCAGCGTCTTCAACAGAGCGTTGAATGAGTGGGTGGAGAGCATGTGCACCTCATCGATCAGGTACACTTTGAAGCGGCCATGGGTCGGCGCGTACTGCACGTTCTCCAGCAGCTCACGGGTATCCTCCACCTTGGTCCGGGAGGCCGCATCCACTTCAATCAGATCAATAAAGCGCCCTTCGGCGATTTCAACACAGGCACCACACTGGCCACAGGGAGTCGACGACACCCCGGTTTCGCAGTTCAGTGATTTGGCAAACAGGCGGGCGATGGAGGTTTTACCCACCCCGCGCGTCCCGGTAAACAGATACGCATGGTGCAGTCTGTCATCATCCAGCGCGTTAACCAGCGCCTTGAGGACATGTTCCTGCCCCACCATTTCGGTAAATGTTTTCGGTCGCCACTTACGGGCGAGCACCTGATAGCTCATTAAGACGTATCCACCGCAAATCGGGTTAAAAAGGACAGCCGCCAATGCTACCGATAAGGCCGCAACAGTGCCAGCGAATCACCTGATTATACGGAGAAAAGCCACACGCTGGGCGAATGCTGATCAGCGTAACCAATGGCAATAAAAGACAGGCAGAATGAATGGTCAGAAATCATGCAGAAAAAGGAAAGCAGCGTAAAATCATTGCCGGAAATAACCCAGCACGCAAGGCGCACCAGGTCATCCGTTTATCGTCCGGTAACGCCGATCAGAATCGCTGCGCAGGCGACAGCGGCACTACCCGCACGGTATCCCCTGTTCCCACCTGCAGCGCATCCGCCATCAGCTGAGTCAGATTGATACACTGACGGGCGTTCAGGTTCTGCGACACCAGGGTGCAGGCGAAATCCTGCAGCCCGGTGGTCGCTACCAGGTACTGATCACCCTCTTCCACCTCATCCACCACCCGCACTTTCATGTAGCGACTGTCGCGCACAGCACGGATATCCGATACCTTGGCTTCCAGCAGCGGGCCGCCATCGAAAATATCGCAGTAACCTTTGCAGCTCATGCCTTCTGCTTCCAGCAGCTTACGCGCGGGCACCGTCGCTTTATGGGTCTGACAGACCACCGCCTGGGCTTCTGGCGGCAGCAGGTTCGTGTAGATCGCATGACGCGGCATCAGCTCAGCGATAAACACCTTGTCCATAGACGACTGACGGTCGGCACAGGCGAAGTCCATGGTGAAGAAGTGACGGCCCAGCCCTTCCCAGAACGGCGATACGCCGTCTTCATCGGAATAACCGCGCATCTCGGCAATCACATTGTCATGAAACAGATGCGGGTGCTCAGCCATAAACAGGAAACGGGACTTGGACAGCAGCGAGCCATTTTTGCTATGACGGTATTCCGGGTCTAAAAACAGGGTGCAGACTTCAGAATGGCCAGTATGATCATTGGAGATGGTCAGCGTCTGCAGCTGGGTAGACACCCCCAGTTCACGCGAGGCATTGCGAATGGTGCCCAGTCGATAGTTATACCAGGGCTCACCCAGGCCAACCGCGGACTCTATACCACAGATCCCGGCAATAACGCCCTGTTCGATATCTTCCAGCACAAACAGGTACAGCACTTCATCTACATTTTCTTTGGTCAGCTGAAAACCGGCCAGCCCGGCCTCAAACTTGCCGCGTGCCTGAACATCATCATCCTGCAGCGAGGTAAAGCCCGTGCCGGTTTTACGCGCCAGCTCACGAAACGCAGGCCAGTCGGATTCACGAAGCGGTCTGATTACCATCATATGCGTAGTTCCCTGAGTCAACGGAGCTGCTGAATAACTGCGCGCTCCTGATTAAGCATGCCGTACACCGCATAAACAAAGCATAGCCAACCACCAGAAAAGGTAACAAAAAACATCCAGGAGGCTTTTTAACAGGGTGTGACGACTGAAGGCGGGGGACGATCTCACAACGGAGGTATAACCGGGTAATCCAGATAGTATGGTATGACCAAACCAATGGTTATGACAGATGAATGCCTTGTGACACAGACATCCTGTAGCAGCGCGCTCCGCACGCGTCCGGGCCCGGCACATGCTCCATCGCCAGCAAGCTGGCATCTACGAATGGCCGGCTTCATACCATCATATAGATCGCAGGGTGGGCAAAAGAGCGAAGCGATGTGCCCATCATTTTGGTGGGCCTGCATACCATCATGCAGGAGCGAGCTTGCTCGCGATGACTGGGCATCGGACTGCACCCTGACCCGACGGGACGTCGCTGCTATTCCCTAACGCCTCACAGCCTCCAGCAACTGCAGGCTGGCGGCACTGAGGGTACGTTCACGATGGCTGACCATCACCAATGGGCGGCGGATTTCAAACTCGGCCAGTGGTAAACGGTAGAAACGCTCGTCCACCATCCGCTCCGCCAGCAGACTCCAGCCCAGCCCGGTGGCAGCCATAATGCGCAGCACTTCGAAATAATCCGAGGGCTCGACAATATCCAGGCAGATCTCGCGCTGGGCAAACAGCTGGTCCACATACTGACGGGTGAATGAGGTCGCCGTGGGCAGAATCGCCTTGAACCGGCCCAGGTCTTTCAATGTCAGCCGTTCAATGCCACTGAGGGCATGATCTTTCGCCACCACAAACACCAGTTTCTCCTCGCCAATTTTTTCATAGTGCAGCTGACTGCTGGGCCGGGGTGGTTCGGTAATGTAGGCAAGATCCAGCGTACCGTTAAGGATCTTCTTCTCCGCTTCGCTGGAGCTGAGAAAATCGATATTGAGATCAACATGAGAATAGTGCTGGCTGAACCGGGCCAGCGATTCCTGCAGATGGTACAGCGCAATATGCTGAGTGGTGCCAAAGCGCACCTGGCCACACAGCTCGTTGTCCAGATTCACCAGCGCCGCTTTCATCGCCCCGGCCCGGTCCACAATCGCCTGGGCATGGGGCAGCAGCAAACGGCCCGCCTCCGTCAGCAGCACACCACTACTCAGCCGTTCAAACAGGGGATGTTTCAGCTCATTTTCCATGGTCACAATGCGTTTGCTCAGCCCTGGCTGGGTGAGGTGCAGCAGATCAGCAGCGCTGGAGAATGACCCCTCGCGGGCTGCCACAACAAAGGCTTTCAGAGCAGAGACTTTCATAGCGGATAGTGCACACAACAGACAGAGGGCGGCCAGTGTACCGCGTCAGCACCGCTGCACGCAGTAAAACCGGCTCCCTCAGCAACGGTCAGCCCTTATTGATCTCACCGCCGTTTTCACGCCAGGCGGCAAAGCCACCCTGAATATGCTTCACTGCTGGCAAACCCATCTCCACCAGGGTACGCCCGGCCAGTGCAGAGCGCATACCCGCTGCACAAAACAGCACAAAGGTGACATCCTGCTGAAACGCCTTTTTAGCATACGGGCTTTCAGGGTCCACCCAGAATTCAAGCATCCCCCGTGGGCAGTGGTAGGCCCCGG
>JAIBDV010000024.1 GCA_024686055.1 Neptuniibacter sp. | reverse complement strand
CTGGTAACCCAGATTGAGGCTGTCGCCTACGGCGAGTCCCAGCCGTTGCAGTACGCTCTGCTCAGCCCAGAGGGTGCCGGGTACCGGAAGTGACGGCTGTGGCGGGGTGGTGACGACGGTTCCGCGCAGTGGGTAGGGCGCGCTGATCGCTTTGATCGAGCCCAGCACAAACTTTTCGTTACCGCTGAGCATGCTGCTCAGCTGAATAACGGCACTGCTATTCAGCCCCGCATCGGTGGCGGCCTGACGGCGCTGCGGGTTGAGGGGGCGGCTGCTGGACAGCACCAGATCGCCGCCGAGCAGGGCAGCACTTTGCTGGCTCAGGCTTTGTTCCAGCCGGTCACCGGTGACGGCCAGCAGAGTGCTGAGGCTGATGGCAATCAGCAACGCCGCCGCCAGTGCACGCCATTCCAGCCGTCGCCAGCTGGCCCGGCTCTGGCGCAGGGCCAGCCGGTTGAGTTGGCGCAGGGTCATTGGGGGCGCTCCTCATGCTGGAGTGGCTGTAACTGGCCGTTATGCAGTTGCAGCGTTCGGTCGCAACGTTTAGCCAGGCTGTTGTCATGGGTAATCAGTACCAGAGTCGTCTGGCGTTGCTGGTTGAGGCTGAACAGCTGGTTGATAATCGACTCGCCGGTCTGGTCGTCCAGGTTGCCGGTGGGCTCATCGGCAAACAGCAGCGTCGGTTCGGTAGCAAAAGCGCGGGCGATGGCGACGCGCTGTTGCTCGCCGCCGGACAGGGTGGTGGGGTAATGATGCTGGCGGTCTGCCAGCCCGACCTGGTCCAGCCAGTGATATGCCTGGGCGGCGGCGTTTTGCTGGCCGCGAATTTCCAGTGGTAAGATAACGTTCTCCAGTGCACTGAGCTCTGGCAGTAGATGGAAGGACTGAAAAATAAAGCTTAAATGCTCGCTGCGCAGGCGAGCTCGAGCAATGTCATCGAGCCGGGTCAGTGATTGACCCGCGATAATTACATCGCCCGTGCTGGGGTTATCCAGCCCGGCCAGCAGGCTGAGCAAGGTGGATTTACCGCTGCCTGACGGGCCGACGATGGCAACACTTTCACCCTGATGGATCGCCAGCCCCAGTTCGCTGAACAGGCTGAGTGAGCCGTTGTGACTGTCAAACTGCTTACTTAATCCAATGGCCTGGATAACCGGATCTGATTCAGGAGAAGTCATGTTGCGTTCCTTGTTGTGGTGTCTGTTGGTGCTGTTACCCCTGTCCCTCAGGGCGGAAACCGTGCTGGTGCTGGGTGATAGCCTGTCTGCTGCTTATCGTATGCCAGTTGAGCAGGGCTGGGTATCACTGTTACAGCATCGTTTAGTGTCTGATATACCCGGTTACCAGGTTGTAAACGCCAGTATCAGCGGTGAAACCAGCCAGGGCGGGCTGAATCGGCTGCCGGGTCTGTTACAGCAGTATCGGCCAGAGCTGGTGGTGATTGAGCTGGGTGCCAATGATGGTTTGCGCGGCACGCCACCGGCCCGGTTACGGCAAAATTTACGTACCCTGATTACGCTGTCCCAGACAGCGGGCGCCAAAGTGCTGATGCTGGGTATTCGTTTGCCGCCTAATTATGGCCCGGCGTATAACGCCCGGTTCGAAGTGATTTTCAGTGAGCTTAGTACTGAAATGAAGGTGGGGCTGGTGCCATTCTTTATGGCCGGGGTGGCATTAAAGCCGGAACTGATGCAGAACGATGGTTTGCACCCCAACGCCCGGGCGCAGCCGGTATTGCTGGAGACCGTGTGGCCACGGTTGCTGGAACTGGTGCAGTAAATACGCCACTGCAGAGACAAAAAAAGCGCCGTCAGGCGCTTTTTTAAACCGGAAATCGAGGCTTAGCCTGCGAAGTTCTGGTTAACGAAGTCCCAGTTAACCAGCGCCCAGAAACCGTTCAGGTAGTCTGGACGTACGTTACGGTAATCGATGTAGTAGGCGTGTTCCCACAGATCAACGGTCAGCAGCGCAGTGTGGCCGTCAGTCATTGGTGTGCCAGCGTTGGAGGTGTTAACGATCTCCAGTTCGCCCGCGCTGTTTTTCACCAGCCATGTCCAGCTGGAACCGAAGTTGTTCACAGCTTTGTCGTTCAGCGCTGCTTTGAAGTCTTCGAAAGAACCCCATTTAGCGTTGATGGCATCAGCGATTGCGCCTGTTGGTGCGCCGCCAGCGTTAGGTGCCAGAGAGTTCCAGTAAAACGTGTGGTTCCAGATCTGTGCTGCGTTGTTGAATACGCCGCCCGCTGGAGCAGACATGATGATCTCTTCCAGGGATTTGTTTTCGTATTCGCTACCTGGCAGCAGGCCGTTCAGTTTTACAACGTAGGTGTTGTGGTGTTTGCCGTGGTGGAAATCCAGTGTCTCAGCAGAGATATGTGGTTCCAGGGCGTCTTTTGCGTACGGCAGGGCTGGCAGTTCAAAGCTCATGTTTCTCACCTTTATGCTTGGCTGTATTTACGATACAACTCTTGTCTGTCGTTATTCGTTATACCGGTGTCGGCCATTGGCAGAATCAGATATGACGAGCAACATTTTTAGCGAAGTGGCCCAATCATAGCACCCCGTCAGGCCGTTTTCATGGTACAAAAAGTGCTGGAATTAGCATTTTTTTACTGCTAACAGGTTTATATAATCCACCGGGTATACGACCAATGTCGTGAGAATTCAGTGGGTTAAGCCCCTAGAATGATTGTTCTTAATTTTGTCAGGTGAGTAGCAGCGATGACTAAGGCTTTTCTGTGGATTGGTATTGTGGCCCTGGCGGCCTTTGTAATGAAAAGTCAGTTTCTGAATTCAAAAACCTGGGAGCCGTTCCAGCAGGGCTGTATGGCCGGTGGCACCGCGACTGAGGAGCAGTGTAGCTGCCTGTCTGATTATGTGCATAAACACTTCTCCGATCAGGAAGTGCGGATGATCATGAATCAGCAGCTGGGTGACAGCGTATTTAAAGCGAAAGTCGAAGAGGTTGTGCAGAACGGTTCTCAGGCCTGTGCCGCTGAGTAATAAGGCGGCTGTCGACAGGGGCTAAGCGCTGGCGCGAGAAAACTCGCGCCGGTGGAGTGTCAGATCTGTAACTGAGCCAGCGGAAAGGCCGGGTCACCGATAACGATAAACCAGGGGTTTACCAGCGACGCCTGCCGGTTGTACTGCAGTGGCTGCAGGGTACGGGCATCGACCAGCTGGCCACCGGCGGCTTCAATGATGGCCTGGGAGGCGGCGGTGTCCCACTCGCTGGTGGGAAACAGCCGGGGATAGATATCCGCCTGACCTTCGGCGATCAGACACATCTTCACCGAACTGCCTTTGTTGACGGTATCTATCTGACTGAACTGGCTGGCCAGCGGACCTAATAAGGCGCTGTTTTTTTCCTGTCCATGACGGCGGCTGGCGATCAGGGTAAGAGACTCGCCCAGTGTCCGGCACTGGATACGTTCAGGCATATTCAGCCCGGTCTGCTTCCAGGCGCCGTTGCGATCGCCCCAGTACAACTCGTCACTGATCGGCACATAGATGATGCCAAATACTGGCTGGTGCTGGTCGATCAGGGCGATATTGACGGTGAATTCACCGTTACGATTGATAAATTCTTTGGTGCCATCCAGTGGGTCAATACACCAGTAACGCTGCCAGTGCTGACGGCTGCTGAACGGGATATCGGCCGCTTCTTCGCTGAGCCGTGGCCAGTCCGGAGTGAGTGCACTCAGGCCCTGTTCGATAACCTGATGGGCGGCCAGGTCGGCGGCGGTCAGTGGTGAGTTATCCCCTTTGTGCTGCACCTCGAAATCATCGCGCTGATACACCTCAAGGATCACCCGGCCCGCCTCACGGCTAATCTGCTTGAGGGTATCGAGCTGGGTCGGGCTCAGGCTCATAGTTCACCTTTATTGATCAGATCACGGGTCAGCAACAGGGCGGCGATGGCACGGGCTTCGCTGAAATCTTCCTGCCAGACCAGCTCATCCAGTCGATCCAGCGGCCAGCGCACCAGCTCCATCGGTTCGGGCTCATCCCCTTCGAGCTTGCAGGGGTAAAGTTCGCGGGCAATCACGACGGTCAGCTGGTGGCCCATATAATTGGGGGCGGTGGTCAGTACCCGTAACGGTTTGATCTGGTGGGCACCGTATCCGGCTTCCTCTTTCAGTTCGCGGTCGGCGGCCTGCAGTGCATCTTCGCCGGGGTCGATCAGCCCCTTGGGCAGGGTCAGCAGGTAATCTTCCAGCCCGGCGGCGTATTCACGAATCAGCAGGACTTCGTTCATAGCGGTCAGGGCGATCACCATCACCGCGCCACGACCTCGGTTACTCAGCCGTTCATAGGTGCGTTCAACACCGTTGCTGAAGCGCAGCTCCATCTCTTCGATCTGGAACAGGCGGCTGCGGGCGGTCGGAGTTACCTTCAATATCTCAGGTTTTACGGGCATACTTCAGTCTCTACGTTGTATTCCTAATCTAAAGTCGAGGCCGCCGTGTACTGGTCTGAAATTGATACTGTCCTGCTGGATATGGATGGCACCCTGCTGGACCTGCATTTTGATACCTACTTCTGGCTGGAGCACCTCCCATTGCGCTATGCCCAGATTCACCAGATGGAGCCGGGCGAGGCAAAGCGCTGGTTACATGAGCGTATCATAGCCGAGCGGGGCACACTAAACTGGTACTGCCTGGATTACTGGAGCCGTGAGCTGCAGCTGGATATTGTTGCACTGAAGCGGGAAATCGCCGACCGAATCGGCTTTCGCCCTTATGTGCAGGATTTCCTCGCCGCGCTGAAAGCCCAGGGGATCCGCAGTGTGATTGTGACCAATGCCCACCGTGGCAGCCTGAACCTGAAAGTGGAGCATACTGCGATCGATCAGCTGGTCGATCATGTGATCAGCTCCCATGATTATCAGCTGCCCAAGGAAGACCAGGGGTTCTGGCAACAGCTGCAGCGCGAAGAGCCGTTTGACCCGGCCCGCACACTGTTGATTGATGACAGTCTGGCGGTGCTGGATGCGGCCCGTGAATACGGTATTGGCCACCTGCTGTGCATTGTACAGCCGGACAGCCAGCAGCCACGCCGTGAGATCGAGCAGTTCAACAGCATCGATCACTTTGATGAACTCAAACCTGACAGGAAAGCATGAGCGAACAGTCTGATAAGGTCCGCCTGGACAAGTGGCTCTGGGCGGCACGATTCTTTAAAACCCGAGGTCTGGCCAAACAGGCGGTTGAGGGCGGTAAAGTGCACTATAACGGTGAACGGGCCAAGTGTAGCCGGATGGTTGAGGTGGGTGTCGAGCTGACCATTCGCCAGGGCTTTGATGAAAAGGTTGTGGTAGTCGTGGCGTTGTCGGATAAGCGCGGTGGTGCGCCCCAGGCGCAGCTGCTATATGACGAGACTCCGGCCAGCCTGAAGGCCCGTGATGAAGCGGCAGCACAGCGCAAGCTGATGCGGACGGAGCCGAGTCGACGACCGACAAAAAAAGGTCGCCGACTTATTCGAGGCTTCCATGATCAGGTCATCGACTGACGGGTGTCCATTCTTATGGGTGAAAGAATGGCAGTCGACCCAGGAAGGGGATGTGGCTGAATAGCCGTATCACCGGTTGTAACAGCCGTGTCAGTGCATCGGTTACCTGTTGTAGCAGCGGTGTATGGAACGCCCAGCTCAAGGTAAGCAAACCCACAAAGCCGCCGCCGACTAAAATGTCACTTGACCAGTGAGCACCGCCCACCACGCGCGGCAGCATGAATGCGACTGCGATGGCTACGGGCACCAGACAAAGTGCCCGCTGTTTCATGTTGTAAATAAGTACTCCAGCCCAGCACCAGAGTACCGCAGCATGATCGCCCGGGAAACTGTGCAGGGAAGCATCTTTGGCTGGAATATCGGGCGCAAGTTCACTGAGCCTGAATGCCGGTTCCAGGGTCAGTGACGCGCTTGGACCGGTCAGTTCAAAAACTGCTGCCAGTGCATGCAGGGCATAGCGGATTGGAAACATGACGAACAGCAGGAGGAATATAAAGCCGATAAAGGCCCCCTGCAGTTGCGCACGACGCATACCCAGTCCCGGGAATGTGAGGCTGATGATCATTATCATCCCGGTGGCAATGTCACTGCTGCGTACATTCGCCCATGCCCAGAAACGCGCCCAACTGGTGCTGCCTTCAAGCGAACCATTGAGGGTGAAAAATATACTCTGATCCAGTTGACGCCATAGCGCCTGCCCCTCTGGCAGAATGAAACTGCCAAGCAGTAGAAAAGCCAGTAAATGGTTGCGAAGCAGGGCCGGTGGATTCCACTGGCGTGAAAAAACAGTTGAGTTTTCGGGGGGCATTGAGTTGCTCACAGCTGAAGGCTAAAGACTGAAATCTATATGTTACAATCGGCGAAATTTTAGCATTCCTGCTGTTTCTGCACCATATCATCGCGCCTGCACCAAACTATCAAATCGTTTTCGGGCTTGCGTGCCGTTGGTGGTAACAGTTCTATTTCAGGGTGAGATCTACCAGATGAGTGATAGCGATCAGATTCAGCGTATTCTTTTCGATGAACTGGATGTTCGAGGTGTACTGACCCGGCTGGACAGTGCCTATAACGAAGCATTGGTCAAACATGACTACCCCCCTGTCATCCGGAAAATTCTGGGCGAGATGATGGCGGCGGCTGCGATTCTAAGTGCCAACCTTAAGTTTGAAGGTCGGTTGATTCTGCAGGCGCAGGGCAACGGTGGTATCCAGGCGCTGATGGCTGAATGCACCGATAAGCAGGAGCTGCGTGCCATCGCCCGTTTTGATGGTGATATTGATGAAAACATCAGCTTCACCGAACTGATGCAGGGCGGGGCGCTGGCGATTACCATAGACCCAGCGCAAGGGCATCGTTATCAGGGCTACGTGCCACTCGAAGGCGACACTTTGAGCGATTGCCTTGAGGCCTACTTCCGCTACTCTGAGCAGCTGGACAGCCAGCTACACCTGGCCTGTGATGGCGAAAAAGCGGTGGGCTTTCTGTTGCAGGTACTGCCTGCTGAGGGCGGTATCGTTGAAGACTGGGAGCATATCAGTCAGCTGGGGGCGACAGTGAAAGAAGAGGAGTTGCTGCAGCTGGATAACCAGACGCTGCTGTACCGCCTGTTCCACGAAGATAACTGTCGTCTGCATGAACCGTCGCCGGTGGTGTTCCGCTGTGACTGCTCGCGTGACCGTACGGCGCAGAGTCTGCGTTTTATGACGGAAGAGGAATTGCACGAGATTGCCGCTGCCGAAGGCGCGGTGGAGGTTGCGTGTCAATTTTGCAACACCCATTACCGTTTTGATGATGCGGATATTACCGCCATGTTCTCAGTAACCGGCTACGCGCCGGGTTCTGATGCGACCCATTGATTTGAGCCTGCGACGATAGTCGGATGATAAATGAGAACGGTTAACGCCGCATAGCGCTGTGCCTGATTTTTATGCGATAATGTGCGTCCCTGATTTCCTGACGCGGGCTGTGGACAGGGGCACAGCCAATCCCATATTGCTTTTCAGGTAACGTTATTGGCACCTAGCCAAGGGAACCCAGTAATGACCAAACAGAACACCGAAAAATTTAATCTGAGCCGTGCTCAGCTGGTTGAAGCCGCCGTTGCACGTGGTGAAGGTACACTGGCTGACTCCGGTGCACTGGTTGTCACCACCGGTCAGCGTACTGGCCGTTCACCTATGGATCGCTACATTGTTGAAGAGCCTAGCACTTCAGATGCGATCGATTGGGGCAACATCAATCGTCCATTTAGTGCTGATAAATTTGATGCACTGTGGACCCGTGTTGAAGAATATCTGGCTGACAAAGAGCCGTATGTCGCCAATGTTCATGTGGGCTCTGACCCAAGCCATTACCTGCCGGTAAAAATGACCACAGAAACTGCCTGGCAGAACCTGTTTGGCCAGAATCTGTTTATCCGCCCGGATGAGTTTAATCCTAAGGGTAAAGAAGAGTGGCAGATCATCAACGCAGCGGGTTTCGAATGTAACCCTGAGCGCGATGGCACTAACAGTGATGGCTGTGTCATTCTGAACTTCGCTAAGCGTAAAGTACTGCTGGCCGGTATGCGTTACGCAGGTGAAATGAAGAAAGCCATGTTCTCGGTACAGAACTTCCTGCTGCCAGAGAAAGACGTACTGCCAATGCACTGTTCCGCCAACGTCGGCGAAGACGACAGCACGACGCTGTTCTTCGGCCTGTCTGGCACCGGTAAAACAACCCTTTCTGCTGACCCGGATCGTTACCTGATTGGTGATGATGAGCACGGTTGGGGTAAAGGCGTTGTCTTTAACCTGGAAGGTGGTTGCTATGCGAAAACCATCAACCTGAGCAAGAAAAACGAGCCGATCATCTGGGATGCGATCCGTTTCGGTGCCATCGTTGAGAACGTTGTTCTGGACGAGAAGCGCACTGCAGACTACGACGATACCAGCCTGACTGAAAACGGCCGTTGTGCATACCCGCTGGAGCACGTTGAAAAACGTACTGACGCCAACATGGGTGGCGAGCCAAAGGCGATTGTCTTCCTGACCTGTGATCTGACCGGCGTGCTGCCGCCAGTGTCTATCCTGACTAAAGAAGCGGCGGCATACCACTTCCTGTCTGGTTACACTGCGCTGGTGGGTTCAACTGAAATGGGGTCTGGTGGTGGCATCAAGTCTACCTTCTCTACCTGTTTCGGTGCACCGTTCTTCCCACGCCCAGCGGCTGTGTACGCAGAGCTGCTGATGAAGCGTATCGAAGAATTTGGTTCTCAGGTTTACCTGGTTAACACTGGCTGGACCGGTGGTGCTTACGGCACAGGCAAACGTTTCAGCATTCCAACCACCCGTGGCATTATCTCTGCCATTCAGAACGGTGATCTGAAAGGCGCTGCGACCCAGCACCTGGATGGCATCAACCTGACGGTACCAACTGAGGTACCGGGTGTTGATTCTGAACTGCTGAATCCGCGCGATACCTGGGCTGATAAAGCCTCGTACGACGCGACTGCGAAAGACCTGATCGGTCAGTTCGTCGGTAACTTTGAGAAGTTCAGCGGCGTTGCTGATGCGATCATTGCAGCGGGCCCTGAAGCCTGAGTCTGCACTGACTAAAAAACCCCGCGCGCCTCAGGGCTCGCGGGGTTTTTTATGCCTTTTTGTTAGCTGATCTCCAGTTGGTAGTCAGCGTTGGCCAGTAGTTCCTGCTCATGGATCAGGTCGGCATGGGTCAGGGAATGGGTGTCCAGCCAGCCTTCGGGGAAGGTCAGGCGAATCTGTTGTTCTGCAACATCGAAGTCAAAAGCGGGTGGTCGGCTGATGCTGCGGTTACGGTGCAGAATGCAGGACAGTCGCAGCAGGATGCACAGTCGCTGGCAGGTCTGCTGATAGCGTTGTGGTAGCTGGCGGAAATCCTCTTTCGGGAATTTACGGCGGTGGCCACGGACCAGTGCGCCCAGCAGTTGCTGGTCAAGGTGAGTAAAGCCTGGCAGATCTGAATTGGCCATCAGGTAAGCGCTGTGCTTGTGGTAGCCACTGTGGGAGATAGTCAGGCCGATCTCATGGGTACGTGCTGCCCAGCTGAGCATATCGTGATTGCTTTCATGCTCCAGTTGCCAGTCTTTCTTGATCTGTGCCAGCGCCATCAGCGCGGTTGCCTCTACCCGCAATGCCTGTTCATTATCAACCCGGTAACGCTGCATCAGGGCATCGGTGGTGCGCTGGCGGACATCTTCGTGGCGCAACCGTCCGGCGCTTTCATACAGCAGGCCTTCACGCAGAGCACCGTAGGAGTAATCCATTTCGGTGATTTGCAGACTGTCAAAAACCGCACATAGAATGGCCAGTCCGGCAGGAAGAACGGCGCAGCGCTCAGGCTTGACCCCCTCCAGTTCAATCTGGTCGGCATGATCCAGGCTCAGGACATGCTGACAGAGCTTTTCCAGTGCATCGCGACTGAGGCTGTCGGTACACCAGTTCTGTGCCTGACAGGCGTGAAAGGCGGCTTTGATGGTGCCGGATGAGCCGACTGAACTGGTCCAGCCATGCTTGAGGTAGCGGCTTTGAATGCTTTGCAGTTCCTGCATGGCGGCGGTACGGGCGGCCCTGAAGCGGCGGCGAGTGATGCGGCCATCATTAAAGAACCGTTTGTTGTAGCTGACGCAGCCCATATGCAGGCTTTCCAGTTCAACTGGCTCAAAGCGCTCGCCAATAATGCATTCGGTACTGCCGCCGCCAATGTCGATCACCAGCCGTCGGCCAAAGTTGTCTGGCAGGGTATGGGAAACGCCAAGGAAGATTAGCCTGGCTTCTTCGCGGCCAGCGATGATTTCCAGCGGGATGCCAAGAATACGCTCTGCCTGCTCGATAAATATGTCAGCGTTGCGTGCTTCGCGCAGCGCATTGGTGCCGACGCAGCGAATGGAATCCCGGGGCTGGTCCTGGGTGCGCTGGGCAAACCGGTCCAGGCAGTCGAGCCCGCGTTGCTGTGCTTCGTCAGTCAGACAGCGTCGGCTGTCGAGCCCGGCTGCGAGCTGAACTTTCTCTGACATTATTTCGATCGGTTTGAGCTCGCCCTGCTCAAGTCGGGCAACGACCATATGAAAGCTGTTGGAACCCAGATCTATGGCGGCCAGTATTGGCGTCTGGGAACTGGGCTGTTCGGTTGTTGTCATCTGGAAATCCTCGTACTGACTTATGCCCGTCGCGACCGTCTTTTGCTTAAGCGTAGTGCGGTCCGCGCGTGTTGCGCTGCAACATAGTAGATTCGAAATTCGCGACAGAGTACCAGAAGGGTCGTGCCTTGGCAGCTGATGTGAGGCGGATTACAGGCTTTATCCGCATTCTGTATAAGGGATTGCGGGCGGTAGCAGGCCATGCATTACAGTGTTGCAGCGGTGCGTGCATTTATACAAAATGCTATGACAGTGGTATTATCCCAGGCTGATTAGAATTGCACCTCGTGCTTAGAAGAGAGAATCCCATGAGCGAAAACATTGTAAATGTTACTGACGCCAGCTTTGAAGACGATGTCCTGAAGGCAGATGTACCTGTTCTGGTCGATTACTGGGCTGAGTGGTGTGGGCCGTGCAAAATGATCGCACCGGTACTGGAAGAGATCGCCAAAGAATTTGATGGCCGTCTGAAGATCTGCAAGCTGAATATCGATGAGAATAACGAAACACCGCCTAAGTTTGGTATTCGCGGTATTCCAACATTGATGCTGTTTAAAAACGGTAACATGGAAGCAACCAAAGTGGGTGCGCTGTCCAAGTCCCAGCTGTCGGCGTTTATTGAAGCCAACCTGTAACATACAGGCGGGTTATTCGGTGTAGAAATGTGTCATCGACACATTTCTACCCGAATGGCTGTATTTACTAGACAGCTAATCTGCAACGGATTATAGTGCCGACAGTCTCAGGCTTCCTGACAGCCATCATCGGCAAAACGGATGCCGCGTTACTGGGTCAATCTGTACTCAGTACCTTCCAAATCTTCCATTCAGAATAAAATTGCGGGGCTTTTGCCCTGGTCAACTATGAATCTTACTGAACTCAAACAGAAGAGCGTTCCCGAGTTACTGGACATTGCCAAAGATATGGCAATGGATAACCTTGCTCGTTCCCGTAAGCAGGATGTGATTTTTGCCATCCTGAAACGCCATGCTAAAGGCGGCGAAGATATTTACGGTGACGGGGTACTGGAGATTCTCCAGGATGGTTTCGGTTTCTTGCGTTCCGCTGACTCCTCCTACCTTGCTGGCCCGGATGATATCTATGTATCGCCGAGTCAGATCCGTCGTTTTAACCTGCGCACCGGTGATACTGTCGCTGGTAAGATCCGCCCGCCAAAAGAGGGTGAGCGCTACTTTGCGCTGTTGAAAGTTAACGAGATTAACTACGACAAGCCAGAAAACGCCAAGAACAAGATCCTGTTTGAGAACCTGACCCCACTATTTGCGCAGAACCGCCTGCGTATGGAGCTGGGTAATGGTAGTACTGAAGATCTCACGGCTCGCGTGATCGATCTGGTATGTCCAATGGGTAAAGGTCAGCGTGCGTTGATCGTATCACCGCCGAAGGCGGGTAAAACGCTGATGTTGCAGAACATCGCCAACAGCATTACCCGTAACAATCCGGAAACTCACCTGATCGTGCTGCTGATTGATGAGCGGCCAGAGGAAGTAACCGAGATGCAACGTACCGTTCGCGGTGAAGTGGTTGCATCAACCTTCGATGAGCCGCCAGCACGTCACGTGCAGGTTGCCGAGATGGTACTGGAAAAAGCCAAGCGTCTGACTGAGCATAAGAAAGACGTGGTTATCCTGCTGGATTCCATCACCCGTCTGGCCCGTGCCTACAACACGGTAATCCCGTCCTCCGGTAAAGTACTGACCGGTGGTGTTGATGCTCACGCGCTGGAGCGTCCAAAGCGTTTCTTTGGTGCGGCACGTAACATCGAGGAAGGTGGCAGCCTGACAATCATTGCGACGGCACTGGTTGATACGGGCTCCAAGATGGATGAAGTTATCTTTGAGGAATTCAAAGGTACCGGTAACTCCGAGGTTCACCTGGACCGTAAAGTCGCTGAGAAGCGCGTGTTCCCGGCGATCAATATCCGTCGCTCCGGTACCCGTCGTGAAGATTTGCTGACCACCGAAGAAGAGCTGCAGCGCATGTGGATTCTGCGCAAGTTGCTTGATCCGATGGAAGACAGTGCGGCGACTGAGTTTGTCATCGACAAGCTGAAGGATTTCAATACCAACGATGAGTTCTTCCTGTCCATGAGACGGAAGTAATACTGATCCAGTTAACAAAGGGTAAGCATTTATGCTTACCCTTTTTTATGTCCAGATAAAGCTGATTGTGTCTATGGCCACTGCAAAATATAAAGATCTACGCGATTTTATCGACATGCTGGAGCAGCGTGGCGAGCTTAAGCGTATCAAGCAGGAAATCGATCCGGTGCTGGAAATGACCGAGATCTGCGATCGCACATTACGTGCGGGTGGTCCTGCGTTGTTGTTTGAAAACCCGAAAGGTTATGACTACCCGGTGCTGGGTAACCTGTTTGGTACGCCTGAGCGGGTAGCGCTGGGGATGGGTGAAGAAAGTGTCTCTGCGCTGCGTGGTGTGGGCGAGCTGCTGGCGCAGCTGAAAGAGCCTGAGCCACCCAAAGGGATGAAAGATGCCTGGGAGAAGCTGCCGATATTCAAGCAGGTGCTGAACATGGGCCCCAAGGTGGTAAAAAATGCCGCCTGTCAGCAGCATGTTATTGAGGGTGATGCGGTTGATCTGTACAAGCTGCCGATCCAGACCTGCTGGCCTGGTGATGCCGGGCCGCTGGTGACATGGCCGCTGGTGATTACCCGTGGCCCGAACAAGGAGCGGCAGAATCTGGGGATCTACCGCCAGCAGCTGATCGGTAAGAATAAGCTGATTATGCGCTGGCTGGCCCACCGGGGCGGCGCGCTGGATATGCGCGAGTGGCAGCAGCAGCATCCGGGTGAGCGGTTCCCGGTTGCTGTCGCGCTGGGTGCGGACCCGGCGACGATCCTGGGGTCGGTAACGCCGGTACCCGATACGCTGTCGGAGTATGCCTTTGCGGGCTTGCTACGTGGCGGTAAAACGGAAGTGACGTCCTGTATCGGCAGTGATCTGCAGGTGCCTGCCAGTGCCGAGTTTGTCCTCGAAGGCTATATTGAACCGGGTGAAATGGCCGATGAAGGGCCGTTCGGTGATCATACGGGCTACTACAATGAAGTAGATTCCTTCCCGGTGTTTACCGTGGAGCGGATTACCCACCGTAATCGGCCGATCTATCACAGCACCTATACCGGTCGGCCGCCAGATGAGCCAGCCATTCTGGGGGTGGCGCTGAATGAGGTCTTTGTACCGATTCTGCAGAAGCAGTTCCCGGAGATCGTAGATTTCTACCTGCCGCCGGAGGGCTGTTCCTATCGGATGGCGGTGGTGACGATGAAGAAGCAGTATCCGGGTCATGCCAAGCGGGTGATGATGGGGGTCTGGTCGTTTCTGCGCCAGTTTATGTACACCAAGTTCGTGATTGTCTGCGACGATGATGTGAATGCACGTGACTGGAATGATGTGATCTGGGCGATTACTACCCGGATGGATCCCAGTCGAGATACGCTGCTGATTGAGAATACGCCGATTGATTACCTGGATTTCGCTTCGCCGGTGTCTGGACTGGGCTCAAAAATGGGGATGGATGCTACCAATAAATGGCCCGGTGAAACGGACCGTGAATGGGGTGAGCCAATTACCATGGATGCGTCGGTTAAACGGCGGGTAGATGAAATCTGGGATTCGCTGGGGATATGAATGAGCGCATAATGGCGCTCGACGGGTTGCACGCTTCCATTGGTGTGCGCTCAGGTGAAACCCTGCTGGCAGCGCTGGAGCGCTGTGGTTATAAAATGCGCCGTAGCTGCCGCAATGGGGTTTGTGAAATTTGTCAGATAACGCTGCTTGAGGGTGAAGTTGAGCAGCGTTATCCCGCCGGTCGTTTTCAGGCGCCGCAGTCGGCTATTCTGGCCTGTACTGCAACGGCGCTGAGCGACCTGCGTGTTTATATTGAGGGATTACAGATGCCCGGTGTTCTGGCTGTTAAAAAAGTAATTTGTGAAATCACGGAAACTGAAAAACTGAACCATGATGTGTACCGGATTCGTCTGCATATGCCGGCAACTGCCAGTCATGCAGTTGAGTATTATGCCGGTCAGTATTTGAATGTACTGCTGCCAACGGGTAAACAGGCATCATTCTCCATTGCGTCTGCGCCTGATATGGGGCGTGAGCTGGAGCTGCATATTCGTCACATCCCTGAGAGTGAGATGTCGTCAGCAATTGTTGATCACCTGCTGAATAACCCCAGTGTCGAGATCGAGCTG
>JAIBDV010000400.1 GCA_024686055.1 Neptuniibacter sp. | reverse complement strand
CGGTCTGGGACTTGATCTTGACCTGGGCTGGATCCGTCAGGTGCTGTTCGGCAACGCGCTGGATTTCGCGTGGCATCGTGGCTGAAAACAGAGCGATCTGGCGATTGTTCGGCGTATGTTCCAGTACCCAGTTAACATCGTCGATAAAGCCCATGCGCAGCATTTCATCTGCTTCATCCAGAACCAGTGCACGCAGTTTATCCAGCTTCAGGTTGCCGCGACGCATATGGTCCATAACGCGACCTGGTGTGCCGACAATAACCTGCACACCGCGTTTCAGCTGGCGTACCTGGGTTTCATAAGATTGGCCGCCGTAAATTGGCAGAATGTGTACGCCGCGCAGGTGACGGGAATAGGTCTGAAATGCTTCTGCAACCTGAATCGCCAGTTCGCGGGTCGGAGCCAGTACCAGCAGCTGTGGGTGTTTTTCTGTCGGATCGATACGTGACAGCAACGGCAGCGCAAACGCTGCAGTTTTACCTGTACCGGTCTGGGCTGTGCCCAACAGGTCGCGGCCTTCCAGCAGGTATGGGATGCTGGCTTCCTGAATAGGGGTAGGAGTTTCGTAACCGACATCGGACAGTGCGGCCAGCAGTGGTTCGGCGAGACCCAGCGCAGTAAAGCTGCGAGGAGATTCTTCAGAAGCGGACATTCATTTACCTGTGGTTGCGGCGCTGCCTGATTGCAGCGTGACCATGATGGAGGAAACGCGCGATTGTACAGGGAGCGAGGACTAGAATCCACCGCTTCTGGGTTTTGGGCATGAAGATCTGTGCGTTAGCGACAGAAAATCTTCAATCATCCCCTTCCAGCAGGCGGGCCAGTAAGCGTTTTACCAGTTCGGGCTCAAATGGTTTGTCCGCAATAGCATTGACACCAGCCTGGGCGACATGGCTCAGATGGGCGTCGTTTGCTTCGGATGTCACCATCATAACCGGCAGGTGGCTGTAACTGTCAGATCGGCGGATATGCTCAGTCAGCTCAACACCGGTAACCTCAGGCATATTATAGTCGGTTACCACCAGATCGAAGGATTGCTGGCCAAGCAGGACGATAGCGTCTGAGCCATCCGGTGCTTCAGTGATGTTTGTAACGCCCAGATTGGTGAGGACTCGAGAGATGACTTTGCGCGCCATTCGGCTGTCGTCAACGACCAGCACGCGCAGTTGGTTTATGTCATAAAGCTCTAGTTCAAGCTCGTCGGTGGTCAGCATATCCAGGGTGGAATTGATGGCATTGCCCAGATGCTTGCGATTGAACGGCTTCGGCAAGATGGCAACGATGCCTGACTGTTTAAACTGTTCCAGCTGTTCGCGTCGCGTCTCGCTGGAGATCAGCATAAACGGGAGGTCTTCCAGCTCAGGGGTGTGGCGAATGGCCTGTAGCAGATCCAGGCCGGTGCCGTCGTCAAAATGCAGGGCGCTGATAACGAGGTCGGGCCGGACTGCGCGGATACGTTCCAGGGCTTGCTGGGCGTTTTTTGCCTGATCAATTGCTTCAACCTGCTCCTTTTGCAATTGCTGAATAATTATTTTTCGCTGCATTGCAGATGGCTCTACCAGCAGTATATTCAGGTCGCTGGGGGAGAGGTTTCGCATACTTTATATCTCGCCTGTTACTTGATAAGTCGGCCTGAACATTACCTGAAATCAGTTGTTCCTGACAATTATTTTAAAGCGAAAGTTTTAGATCATGGTTGCGGCTGTTTCTAATCAAGAAGCCATTCACCCTGATTGCTTGAGAGGAGATCTTTCAAACCGTCAAAAAGACTGATCGGTTGGTTTTGATGTTGCCGATATCATATAGTTTTATAGTCGTCTCTATCCTGTCACCTCTACTACTGTATATTAGTCACATCAAGCTGTATTTTGAGTCTGGAGTTATCGACAGCATGCCTGTGCTCAGGTTTGCTTTATCGTTTTATAGTCAGCGGCAAGGAGGGAGCCATGAGGGTCAGGCTAATGGGGATGGCTAGAAACCCGGGGTGTGGTTTGATGTCCGGCCCACCCGATACCGCTGAGATACTCTGTATAGCGCATACTTTTATTCCGCTGTTCTGGCTGCTGCCATACCGATTGACAGATGTGCAGTCGCTGTCAATTGAGGAGCTGCCTGGTGAATACCCGGTGCTGGTTGCCTCGCGTGATTTAATGCTGCAGCGACTGGATCTGTGCATTCAGCCGCTTAGTGGGCTTCTAGGAGCGTCTGTAGCGCCATTATTATTGCAATGGAGAAATTTTCTGGAGGGCCGTGAGTCGCCGGTAGTGGTGCTGGATACCTGGGAGTTATGGCGGGCGTTTGCTGATAAAAAGGGCCTGTTGATGCAGCTTCAGGATCAGTTTGAAGCGCTGGAAAGGTTAATAGAAACAAGCCATCTGAGTGATGAGCTGCGAGCAGGGTTACTCGAGCCCGCTAATTTGCTGTTACCTGGTTGTGATAGTTTGTGTCTGGATGATATCTCACTGACAGGTTTTGGCTGGCGACCTCACTGACAGCCTGTTGCTGCGTTAGCAGGGTGTAGTTCTGTGGGTGTTTTTCAGACTAACGTAGCTGTTGCCAGTATCGACGTCAGGCGGTCAGGCGGTCAGGCGGTTACCCACAATACAATTGCATCGTCTGGGCTGCAGGAAACAAGCGCGTGTCCCATTCCACAATCATAGTAGGCTGAGTCGCCAGCCTGCAGTTCCATCGGCTGGTAGAATTCAGTGTAGAGTTGAACCGCGCCGGACAGTACGTACAGGAACTCCTCCCCATCGTGACGTATCCAGTCCTGGTAGCTATCGAAGCTACGTGCTCGCACCGTTGTGCGATAAGGAATCATTTTTTTATGGCTTAATTCTGTGGCCAGTAATTCATGCTCGTACGT
>JAIBDV010000359.1 GCA_024686055.1 Neptuniibacter sp. | reverse complement strand
GATAGACCCCAGGACGATGATGATCAGCATCAGGCCGCCCAGCGCAACAATGCCGGAACGCGCCAGCTGACGGAAACCTGGAAATGGCTGGGCTGGCAGTTTTTTGATCCGCGCAACGATGTAGATCGCCAGCATCAGCAAGCCACCCATCATCAGGCCGGGAATAAAGCCCGCCATAAACATCCGCGAAGCAGACACTTCAGTCGCGGCGGCATAGACCAGCATCACAATCGAGGGGGGAATCAGAATCCCCAGGGTCCCGGCGTTGGCAATCACCCCGGCCGCAAACGACTGCGGGTAACCGGAGCGCACCATACCGGCAATAACAATGGTACCGATCGCCGCGACCGTGGCGGGTGAAGAACCAGACACCGCCGCAAACAGCATACAGGCCATCACCGACGCCATCGCCAGCCCGCCACGGACATGACCGATACTGTCGACAGCAAAGTTAATCAGCCGCTTGGCCACCCCACCGGTCGACAAAAACGCCGAAGAGATAATAAAGAACGGTATCGCCAGCAGGGTGTAATGCTCGGAGGTGGCTTCAAACAGCTTCAGTGACACCGAGGCCAGCGAGTCATTGGAGAACAGCATGATCGTCGTCACCGACGACAGGCCGAGCGCAATCGCAATCGGCATCCCCATCAACATGCAGCCAAACAGGGTAATAAAGAGTACGGCGATGGTCATGATTTAGCCCCTTTATCGGTATTGCGATCTGCAGCCTGATCAACTGCGTCTTTTAGCTCATCCGCCAGTTCCATTGACTCCTTAGCCTCATCAGCCAGGTGGAAGCCATCCGCCTGGCCCCTGATCACATTCACACCCAGCTGAACAAAGCGCACTGCCAGTAAACTAAAACCAATAATCAGCACGGTCATCGGAATCCATTTGGGTACCGGCAGATCTTCCATCTCAATACCGATCATGTGCATCTTGCTCAGGTAGATCCAGGAGCCGTACAGAAACAGGCTGCAGTAAAACAGGCACAAACCAATGGCCAGCAGGGTAAAGAAGCGAGTCGCACCGCGGGGCAGCATTTTTACAAACACATCCACACCGATATGTGCGCCTACCTTGATGCCGTAGGAGGCACCAAACAGAACAAACCAGGCCGCCATTAACAGCGTCACTTCCTGTGCCCAGTGAATACCAGCATTAAATACGAAGCGGGCAATCACTTCGGCAAATACCAGCAAGGTCATGGAAACCAGCAGCAGGCTGATGAACGCCTCCTCCAGGTTATTTATTAATTTGCGCATAGTCGAACAGTCCCCGGATCTCGATCTCGTTATTAGCAACAGGCAATACCACAGCGCAGCCCTGCTCCCTCCGTAAAGAAGATGCACAGACCTCTGCTCTGATAGCTGTCAGGGGGGGTGGCCGCGATACACGGTCAGGCAGACGGTGTATTGCGGCCGGTATAAAAATGGCGGATGGGTGGCCCGCCAGGCTCGCAATCAGCTGTCAATCAGGCCGATAACGAGTGGGTGCTTTGTCAGCTCAGTTATTCGCTGCCTCTGCAGCGTCGATCAGCTCTTTACCAATCTCGCCTTCGAACTGCTTCCAGACCGGCTTCATCGCTGTCACCCACTGCTGACGTTCAGCATCCGTGATAGACACGACGTCGGAACGAGGAGAGTCGATAATCGCCTGACGGTCCGCTTCTGACTTCTCAGCGGCGACCTCATTACCAAAGGCGATCGCTTCATCCAGCGCCTTTTTCACTTCAACGCGCAGATCATCATCCAGCTCGGTCCAGAACTCAGCCGACGTCACGACCATGTAATCCAGCAGGCCATGGTTGGTTTCGGTGATGTATGGCTGAACTTCGAAGAATTTTTTCGAGTACAGGTTAGACCACGGATTCTCAGCACCATCGATCGCTTTGGTCTGCAGCAGGGTGAAGACTTCGGAAAACGGCTTTTTCAGTGGTACGGCATCCACTGCTTCAAACTGTGCCTGCAAGACATCAGACGTCATGATGCGGAATTTTTTACCGCTGGCATCATTCGGCGTACGGATAGGCGCGTAACCGGACATCTGCTTCATACCATTGTGCAGATAACCCAGACCCACCAGGCCTTTGCTCTGCAGCGACGTCAGCAGTTTCTGACCATCTTTACCCTGCTGAAAACGCTCAACTGCAGCCATATCTTTAAACAGAAACGGCAGATCAAATACCTGTAACTGTTTGGTATATTTCTGGAATTTTGACAGTGAAGGCGCTGCCATCTGCACATCGCCCAGCAGCATTGCTTCCAGCACTTTATTATCGCCAAACAGCTGCGAATTAGGGTAAACCTTTACTTCAACCTTGCCCGCCAGACGCTCAGCAATCAGCTGCTTAAACTTATTGGCCATCTGGCCTTTTGGCGTATTTTCCGCAACAACGTGGGAGAATTTGATTTCAACAGGGGCAGCGAAGGCACTCTGGGCCCCCATAGTCAGCGCCAGCGCAGTGGCAGCAACGGTCAGAAAACGCATAGGAATACTCCTGGTATCTTTTGCTTATTATGAGATGTTGTTATTTTCAGTCGTCAGCAGCGGTATCACGCCACCACTGATTCCTGTAGACACATCCTGTACAAAGCAAGTACCGGGCCACCCAATAAATTTAATTTTTTATCTTTATATAACAAATAGTTAACAAAAACATACAGCTATGACCTAACTGAACAATCAGAGAAATGGATGGTTTCCCCCCTGCCATAATTCTATTTATGGCGAAAAACCACCCATCGATGAATAAACATCCAACCCACAACTCAACGTCACTTTTATTGATCTGAAATACTGACGAATCATCGTTCAATATGTATTGTTTAGGGCTAAGGTCAGGCTTGGCCTGGACGCTATATAAACAGAGCACATTGCGGACTCGTTCCGCCCCGTAATCGATCCAGCACAACAAAAATAATAACTTGCTCGTCAGTTCAAAAGCAGGCTTAAAACATGACATCTCTTTCTATCCAGACGAAAGTTAACCTTTCTCTTGCAGCTGTCTTTCTGGTGGTATTGCTCAGTTCACTGAGCGCGATTTACCGCAGCGAGACCTCGCTGGTGCAGCAGGTCGCTCGCACCAGCACCCTGAACACTGCAGACTCCTACTTTGACAGCATCAATATGTTGATGCTCAGCGGTGCCATGGCCAACCGCCAGACTCTGCAGCATAAACTCGAAGCTAACGACGATATTCTTGAGGCGCGAATTATTCGCGGCAAAGGGGTCGCCGACATGTATGGTCCAGGCCTGCCCGATGCGGTCATCCAGGACGAGCTGGACCGCAAAGCCATGTCCGGCCAACAGATCATTGAGGAGATTGACGACGAAAAAGGCCACCGGCTGACCGTCATCACTCCGATGAAGGCGCTGTCAGAATACAAAGGCACCAACTGCCTCACCTGCCACCCGGTCACTGAAGGCAGCATCCTGGGCGCAGTACGGGTGACCTACTCCTTTGATGTACTGGATCAGCAGATCAGCAGTAACCTGCGTACGGTTGCACTGATTGAACTGGGACTGATTATCGCAGGCTCTCTGCTGATCAGTTTCCTGTTGCGCACCCTGGTGGTCAAACCTATTAATCGCCTGAGCCGCACCATCACCACCATCGAGCGTGACTCCGACCTAAGTC
>JAIBDV010000313.1 GCA_024686055.1 Neptuniibacter sp. | reverse complement strand
GCCTCTGGGTTGAGTGGTTCTCCTACGCTGGCCATAAATCTCAGGTGAGACAGGTCATAAGCTTGAGCCAGCTCATCACCGGCTTTCATCAACAT
Organism: Neptuniibacter sp.; assembly: GCA_024686055.1. Taxonomy (GTDB): domain Bacteria; phylum Pseudomonadota; class Gammaproteobacteria; order Pseudomonadales; family Balneatricaceae; genus Marinobacterium_C. Next base: position 4,213 of record JAIBDV010000313.1, on the reverse strand, counting down.
GCGAATCGCTGTCGGGGCGGTATACCAGACACTGACTTGTTGTTTTTGGAGGATGTCGTACCAGTGAGCCGCGTCAAACTCCGCCTCGTCGACCACCATCGTGACGCCCGTACAAAGGGGAGCAATCACACCATAGGAAGTTCCGGTTACCCAGCCGGGGTCAGCGGTGCACCAGTAGGTATCATCGGGGTGCAGGTCGAGTGCATAGCGACTGGAGAGGATATGGTAGAGCACCGCTTGATGGGCATGTACTGCGCCTTTGGGGGTGCCGGTTGTACCGCTTGTGAAGTGCAGCAGGGCCATGTCTTCCGGATCGGTGGGTTCTGCCGGGCTGGTGGGATCTGCGCCTGCCAGCAGTCGGTTGAGGTCGAGGCAGCCGGGTGGCAGATCATCAGACGTATCAAGTAGAAGGATCTGCTTGAGCCCGGGCATTTGGTCGCGCCAGGGCATCACTTTTTTGCGGTACAGCCGTTCGGTTGTAACCAATACGCGTGCATCACCGATACTCATACGCGAACGGATTGGCTCAGGACCAAATGCTGAAAATAAAGGCGAAAATACGGAGCCGTTTTTCAGGCTACCCAGCAGTGAGATATAGAGGCCTGGCGTGCGTCCCAGCAATCCGAATACACGATCGCCTTTACGTACTCCCAGAAGTTGAAGCACAGAGGCAAAACGACTGGTTTGTTCAGACAGTTCGCGGTAACTCAGGGTTTGGTTACTACCACTTTTAGCCAGCCAGCGAATAGCCGTTTTTTCACCGAGCCCCCGCTTTAAGTGGCGGTCTACAGCTTCGTAGGCGATATTGAGAGCGCCGTCCGGCAGGCCGTCGATACAGCTACGGGCCTCTTGCCAGGTGAAATCATGGTAAAGAAGGGGGTAATTCGTCAGGTTGGGTTTTACCGCGACAGATTTAATGTCCTTGCTGATCGTTGCAATACGCATAATCTATGCCTGTATTATTCAGCCGCAAAAATGTAAAGCGATACTTACGAAGCATAGTTCACCGCTCTATACCTGCAACTTGCATGGGTATTTGGGAAGGGAGGGGATTCCGGGCGAACGCTTTAAAAATAAAGCCGCCAGCGTAGGATGATATTGGCGGGCTGGTGGCCAAACTCCGATTGAGGCACGCCCGACGAGTTCAGACCTTTACCCAGCGTAAGCTGAAAGGATACGAGCAGATCGGATTCGTCACTCAGCGAATAGAGGGCATTGAACTGATGCAGGGAGGAAACGTGACGTTCGTTCTGATCGTCGCGCAACGGGCTGAGCAGCAGGCTATAACTGCCTTGCAGCAGGGGTGTCAGATCTTTACTCAGGCCTACTCCCAGAACCTGTCGGCTGAGGTGCTGTTGAAGCCCGTTCTGGAGCAGCAGGCTGGAATGCCTTGGTGTCAGTGAGGACTGACTCCCGCTGCCTAGCGTATTGTCGTACCACTCCAGATTCAGCAAGGTACCATTCTCAAACTGGTAATCCAGACCGGCGATCCAGAACAGGCCATCCTGCGCAGGCTGTGGTTGATCGAAATACACCCCTTCGACACGCCAGCCAACGCCCGCCCACTCACTCTCCACAGAGGCTCCCCACAGACGGTTATCCACAACCTCGCCGACTATGAATGCGATTTCAGATTGCTCTACTGCGGGCTGGCGGTAATACAGGGCTGTACTGTTTGAATGTGTGTCATTGTCGTCCGGTGCAAAGGCATAGACGGCGGTCAGCGATGAAAAGGGAGAGGGATACCAGTCATATACCAGAGTATCGATGCCCGCTTTGTAATCGGTATCCAGGACGGTGGGAGCGAACGCACCGAACACATTGAACGGTTGCCAGAAGCGGCCGCTGCCCCAGTCGATGGGCTGTCGGCCAATGCTTAAAGTGCTGCCGCTAAAGTGACGCTGATACACTGCGCGGTCAATCTCATAGGTCAATTGTGCTTCATGATTGTTGCTGGCGTGCTCAAGTACACTGCCCGCGAGCTGCCGATAGCGGAACAGGTCACGGGCCGTCCGGCGTTCTGCAGAGAACCCATTGCTCTGTATGCGACTGGCACGCAGATGGATCGACCACTCATCCTGATCGCTATCGCTGGCCAGCATCAGACGCAGACTTTGCTGGTTGGCGCTCAGGGTGTTGCGGTTGATGGCGGCCCCTTTGGGTGTTTCGCTGAGTAATCCCAGCAGCGCCACACGGCCGGTCAGTTCCGCTGCATACAGCTCGGTGATCGGTGGCAGGCAGCATAGCGCCGTTGCCAGCACGACCGGGATGCTAGTTGTGATCTGCATAATCAGGCTGCTTCAGGCGTTGATCCTGCACGATGGCTCCGTCGCGCAGCGTGACAATACGTTCGGCACGCTCCATAACCCGTGGGTCGTGGGTGGAGAAAATAAAGGTGGTTTGTTCCTCCCGGCAAAGCCGGTGCATGATGTCCAGCAGGGCCGTGGCGTTTTCTGAATCCAGATTGGCAGTGGGTTCATCGGCCAGCACCAGTCGCGGCCCGGCTGCCAGTGCCCGCGCAACCGCAACGCGCTGTTGTTGACCGCCGCTTAATGCTGATGGGCGGCGTAGCATCACATCCTCCAGCCCCACTAATGCCAGATAATGCCTGGCCCGGGCTTCCCGTTCTGTGCTGGGACGACCCTGAAGTACCATAATCAATTCGACGTTTTCCAGCGCACTCAGGACCGGTACCAGATTGTAGGCCTGAAATATAAAGCCCAGCTGAAATAGCCGGAAGTCGGACAGCTGGGAGTCTTTCAGTTGGGTGAGATCGATACCGTTCAACCAGACGTGCCCTTGATTGGGGATATCCAACCCACCGATGATATTCAGCAGGGTTGTTTTACCCGAACCGGAGGGGCCGACCAGCGCGGCAAATTCACCGGGTTCAACGCTCAGGTCCACCTGTTTGAGCGCTGGCACGTCAATCTCACCCTGCCGATAGTGTTTGCTGATCGCCTCCAGTGTCAGTAGTGCCATCTTCGCTCTCCCAACTGATTGATCTTATTCACACGCGATCGGATCATGTGCGCAGCGCCTCCACCGGTGTAACACGGGCCGCCTTGATGGCCGGGTAGATCCCGCTCGACAAGGTAGTGATAAAGATGATTGTCGTGAGCTGGATAATGCGTGCCCAGGACAGTTCGGTATACACCACCGGATCGATAAAGGTGCCCATTATTTCGGTACTTTCACTCATTACCCCGGACAGATCGATGCCCTGACTGGCAAACCAGAGATGGGCTGATCCACCAATCAACCAGCCCGCGGTGACGGCCAATACGCTTAGCAATAAGGATTCGGAAAACACCAGCAACAACAGGTGGTAGCGGCTTAAACCCAAGGCACGCAACAGGCCGAATTCGCGGGTACGTTCCAGCACACTCATCAGTACCGTATTGATGATGCCAAACCCCACCATAATCAGGATTAACGTTAGGAAGATGTAGTTACCGGCATCATCCACGATGATGAACTGCACCAGCTGCGGCATCATCTCCTGCCAGTCGAGTACGGCGATCTGCTCCGATTCCAGCGCTGTGGATAACTGGGATTTCCAGTGATTTAAGTGGTCGGGGTTATCCAGAAATACGGCAACGCGCGTAATAGGGGTGGCCGGGGTGTCGGCAACGTCACTGTCTGATTCTCCGAGCAGAAAATAGCGGGCAAAATCGATCTCGCTCAGCACCAGAAAGTCATCCAGCTCCGCGACCCCAGAGGCGAAGATACCCCGCACCCGCCCCAACTGCGCCTGTGAATCTCCGCTCTGTTTTCCCGCCATCAGTACCACTTTACTGCCGACCCTGGCTTTGAGTTTGCGGGACATCCCTGCGCCAATCAAAATGCCACGCTGATCGTCCGTTTCCAGCCAGTGACCGGCGATCAACTTGGGTTTAAGCAAACGGATACGCTGATCATGCTGTGTATCCAAACCCTGCAAACTGCTACCGACCGAGTTGTGGGCGGTGCTTGCCAATATCTGCAGTGAAATGCGCGGATCGATATGGCCGGCAATATTCAGCTGTTGCATCTGCTGGGCGAGTGTTTGGCCGTCGGGGATAAATTTGTGATTTGCGGGTGACGCCAGATAACCCGGTGGCTGTACGGTGAGGTGCCCCTCGCCCAGCTGAATCGCGTTACGCACCATTGAGTTATGGCTGCCATCCCCCAACCCAATGGAGATCACGGCCAGGCTGAAGCCGATGGCGAT
>JAIBDV010000338.1 GCA_024686055.1 Neptuniibacter sp. | reverse complement strand
GCTACTTTGTTGAAGCCACAGTGTTTGCCGATGTCACGCCTGAAATGAGCCTGTTTCGTGATGAAGTGTTTGGCCCGGTGATTGCGATTACCCCGTTCGACAGCGAAGAAGAAGCCTGGGCGCTGGCCAATGGCACCGAGTTTGGTCTGGTAGCGGGCGTGTTTACCCATGATCTGACCCGGACGATGCGTGCCACCCGCGCGCTGAAAGCGGGCCAGGTGTTTGTTAATGAGTGGTACGCCGGGGGCATCGAGACGCCGTTTGGCGGGATCAAGCTGTCGGGCTTTGGCCGGGAAAAGGGCCAGGAGGCGCTGTACAGCTACGTAAACACCAAGAATATTGCTATCCGGGTCAGCTAAGCGGAGGAATTCACCATGGCTATGAAAAAGTGGCTCTGCATCATTTGCGGCCTGATCTATGACGAAAGCAAAGGCTGGCCATCTGACGGCATCGCGCCAGGTACCCGCTGGGAAGATGTGCCGGATGACTGGGTCTGCCCGGACTGTTTTGTCGGAAAAGCTGACTTTCAGATGCTTGAGGTGACTAAACAGCCGGTGGCAGAAGCGGTCGCGGCGGCGATCACTCAGGAAGATCCGATGGTGATCATTGGCACCGGTTATGCCGGTTACCGGCTGGCCGAGGCGATCCGCCAGCGCAAGCCGGAGCAGCCGATCGTGCTGTTCACCACCGATGACGGTGCCGACTATTCCAAGCCGGGTCTGTCCAATGCGCTGGCCCGTGATAAAGACGCCGATGATCTGATCAGCGAAACGGCGCTGGAGATCGAGCAGCGGCTGAATATCCGTATTTACGCCCGCTGTAAGGTGCAGCGTATTGATACCGAGGCCCGCCTGTTACAGACCGATTTCGGCCGCCAGCGTTATACCAAACTGGTATTTGCCACCGGTGCCGCGCCGATCCAGCTGCCGCTTGCAGGTGATGGGGCCGGTGATGTACTGAGCGTCAATGATCTGCAGGATTACCGTCAGTTCCGCCAGCGTCTGCAACCAGGCCAGCATGTCACGCTGATCGGTAATGGCCTGATTGGCTGTGAGTTTGCTAATGACCTGGCCGCTGCCGGGCATTCGGTGACGGTGGTGGGTCTGACCGGCTGGGCGATGGATCGCCTGTTACCGCAGCAGATCGGCGAGTCGTTACAGGCGCAGTTATCCACCCTTGGGGTGCAGTGGCAGCTTAATAACACCGTGCAGCGCATTGACCGCCAGGGCGATGGTTATCAACTGACGCTGGTCGATGGCACGACGCTGGCAACCTCGCTGGTACTGTCAGCGGTGGGCCTCAGGCCGCGTACCGAGCTGGCGGAACAGGCCGGTATCAGCTGCAACCGGGGCATCGTGATTAACGGTGGCCTGCGCACCAGCGCTGCCAATGTTTATGCACTGGGGGACTGTGCCGAGATTAACGGCCAGTTGCTGCCGTACATCGCCCCGATCAACTTCGGTATTGCGGCACTGGCGGACTGCCTGCTGGGTCGACCGACCATGGCGCAGTATCCGCTGATGCCGGTGCTGGTGAAAACCCCAGCCCTGCCATTAACGTTATTAACAGCCGCGCCGGATGTGGAAGGGCGCTGGATTGTGGATAACGTTGCGGGTGGCCTGCGCGGGTTGTTTGTGGATAACCAGGAACAGATTCGTGGATTTGCCCTGGCCGGTGACTGCACCACCGAGCGTCAGCGCTGGGTCGATGCCATCAGCCAGAATCAGTTGTACTCGATGTTAGAGGTTAGTGCATGAAACGCACAGTCAAGCTGCCAGCAGATGATCGCCGTAATGGATGGTACGAAATCCTGCCTGCGCAGCCTGAATCACAGCCACTGGTGGGGGATGCCACCACCGACTGGCTGGTTATTGGCGGTGGTTTTGTCGGGATGGCAGCCACCCGCCGTCTGGCAGAGTTAAACCCGAATGACTCGGTGATGCTGCTGGATGCCCAGCGTATCGCCCATGGCACCTCGGGACGTAACTCTGGTTTTGTGATTGATCTGCCCCATAAAGGTGATCTTGAAGGGCCGGACATTGAACGTAAGAAAAAATTTATCGGCCTGAACCGGGCGGCGATTCGCTGGCTGGAACAGCTGGTCACGGATAACAATATCGACTGTCAGTGGTCCCATGCCGGTAAGTTGCAGGGTGCGGTCAGTGAGCGCGGGGTGAAGTTTCTGCAGCACTTCCAGTTTCTGTTGAAAGAGCTGGGTGAGCCAGGCCAGATGCTGGACGGCGCGGCGCTGAAACAGAAAATCGGCAGCGATTACTACCAGCAGGCACTGTATACGCCGGGTTGTATTCTGATGCAGCCCGCCGCGCTGATGCGGGGCCTGCTGGCAACGCTGCCGGATAACGCTGTCTGCCATGAAGATACTCCGGTGCTGGGGCTGGAACAGCGCAATGGCCTGTGGCGGGTACAGACGAAAACCGGCGTGATAACCGCTAAAAAAGTGCTGCTGGGCACCAATATCTTCACCGAGCAGCTGGGCTTGCTGAAATCCAGGATGCTACCGATTATGACCTTCGCCAGTATGACCCGGCCACTGAGTGACGCCGAGTTCAAAGCCTTTGGCGGCAGTGATGACTGGGGGCTGACCCCGGCGGACTACGCAGGCACCACGCTACGCTTTACCCGTGACCGGCGCATGGTGGTACGCAACCAGTACCGTTTTGTACCGGATTACAGCAGCAGCGATGCCGAGCGAGCGCGGATTCATGATCAGCATCGTCAGGCACTGGAGGCACGTTATCCACAGCTGGCGCAGCTGCCATTTGAATACACCTGGGGTGGCGTCTGCACCCTGTCCAGCAACTACACCTCCTTCTTTGGTGAGCTGAAGCCGGGCCTGTATGCCTCCTGTTGCCATAACGGTGTGGGTGTAGCGCGCGGCACCATCTCCGGCAAACTGCTGGCCGAGCAGGCCAGTGGTGGCGACAGTCTGTTGCTGCGGGATATGCAGCAGGTCTCCGGGATGCCTGCCCGGATTCCGCCACAGCCGTTTCTGGGCATCGGCGTCAAGGCGCGGCTGAAAATGGCGGAGTGGGCCAGCCGAAGCGAGGTCTGACGCTGTCTCTCTACCTTCAGCCCAACGTGTTGATTGCGGTCTGTTGTCAGCACGACGTTCCGGGTCTGTACCCCTGCAGGCCCGTTTTTCATTCTTTTTTCCAGTGTGTGTCAGGAACCTGCCATGTCAGAAGCCCGTGTAATCCGTTTTGATGAACTTGAATTCAGCCACCGTGGCGGCCCGCCAGGCCATGCCGAAGTGGCCCGTGCCGTGGGTACCGATATCAGCAACAGTATGGCGGCCGGTTTTGCCCGCTTTGATGGCTGTCAGATCAGCTGGACGTTGCTCTACGATGAAGTGGTAGTGGTGCTGGAAGGGATATTCCGGGTGCGTACGCCTGGCGGTGTACTGGAAGGTAAAAAGGGCGATGTGCTGTGGCTGCCAGATGGCACCGAACTGCAGTATGAAGGTGAACAGGCGCTGATCTTCTATGCGGTTCAGCCCGGTAACTGGAAAGAATTGCACGGCATTACGCCCTGAGCTGAATTAATTTTCAGATTTTCAGCTTCGTTTCAGAGCCGTCTCATATTATTGGTTTCAACAACGGGGCACAGCGCGAATCGACTTGCGAGAGATGCCCGGATAACGAAACGAATTCTGAGGATCACATCATGAAAGCAATCATCACCACTGTAGCTCTGACATCCGCCCTGATCGCTGGTACTGCTGCTGCAGGCACTGTTAGCGTTGATCAGTCTCAGTACGGTAACGGCATTGGCTTCAGCACTGCATCCCACTACGACAGCGTAGAGAAAGTGACCATCGATGGCGCGAACCTGGGCTCCAATGCTGGCGAAACGGGCCTGTATATCGGCAGCAAGTAATACCGGCGCTCTATAAGCGATCTGAGTTATTGATGAACCCCTGGCATCACACTGGTGCCAGGGGTTCTTTTATATTGTG
>JAIBDV010000108.1 GCA_024686055.1 Neptuniibacter sp. | reverse complement strand
TGAGCAAACTGGCGCAGAAACTGCGCTGATATGATGACCAGCTGGCGGTATTGCCTTCCTCCACTAATGTTCTTGACTGAGAGGTGACTCCAGGGCGCAGACTGCGGTTTTTCACTGATCGATCAAGGAGATCAACCATGAATAACCGATCAAATCTGCGTTTTGAGCAAGGCCTGGAAAAACTTAAGGAAATTGATGGTCAGGCCGGTGAGCGGGTGATCGATGCCTTGCAGGCGGTCTGTCCGGACCTGGGCCGTTATGTGATCGAATTTCCGTTTGGTGATATCTATCGCCGCCCCGGGCTGGATCTGAAATCTCGTGAAATTGCCACGGTTGCCGCATTAACGGCACTGGGAACGGCAGGTCCTCAACTTGAAGTGCATATCCATGGCGCGCTGAATGTCGGTTGCAGCCCTGAGCAGGTCACGGAGGTTATCTTGCAGATGGCGGTCTATGCTGGTTTTCCTGCGGCGCTAAACGGGATGTTAATTGCAAAAAGCGTCTTCACTGAGCGAGGTTTGCTTGAGGTGGTGGAATAAGGTGAGCCGATGATTCTTCAATCCGGCTGAGATCCTGCATACTGAGACTAAAAAAGCCCGGCCTGGTTATCAGGACGGGCTTTTTATTATCTGGCGTGGGTCAGATCAGGGCTTGACCAGCCACGTGTCCAGGCTGTTGATATCGTCCGGGTTCAGGGTGCCAACCTGCTGCTTCAGCGTGAACAGATTCTGCACATAGCTGTAGCGGGCGTTGGCGTAATCACGCTGTGCCTGGTACAGGGTCTGTTCGGCCTGCAGCACATCCACTACGTTACGGGTACCAACCTTGAAGCCTTCTTCGGTAGCGTTCAGGGCGGTGGCGCTGGATTTGATGCTTTGTGCCCGGGCCGCGACTGACTGTACATTGGTACGCAGGTCGCGCAGCAGGCTGCGGGTCTGCTGGGTCACGGAGCGCAGGGTGTCTTCGCGGTTCTGGTGGGTGCTGTCCAGCAGGTATTGTGCCTGAGTGCTCTGACTGGTGGTGCGGTAGCCGCTGAAAATTGGCACATTCACACTCAGCATCAGGGTACTGGTGTCATTGGTGCTGTTATCAAAGCTGCTGCCGTTAGTGCTGTTGTGGTTGGCACTGACGGCGACCGTTGGCAGATGCCCTGCGCGGGTCGCTTTAAGCGTATGGCGCTGGATATCGATACTGGCATCGGCGATGCGCAGATCGAAGTTTCCCTGCCAGGCTTTCTGCAGCCATGGCTGACTGTCGGCTGGCACCAGATTCTGCACTGGATAGTCTTTAGCCAGAATATCAATATCACCGAACGGTTTTGCCGTCAGCCGTTCAATGGCTTCAAAGGAGTTATCCAGCGCGCCTTCGGCCTCAATGCGGTCAACCCGGGCATTATCGTAGGAAGCCTGGGCTTCCTGCACATCGGTGATGGCGATCAGGCCGACTTCAAACTGAGCGTTAACCTGGTCCAGGCGGCGTTTGATAGCGCGCTCCTGAGCCTGGTTGGTTTCCAGTGCAGTTTGCGCTCGCAACACATCCAGGTACGCCGATACTACCCGTTGGATCAGCGTCTGCTGGGCCTGGGCATACTGCAGTTTGGCCTGCTCGGATTCCTCCTTGCCCTGTTTGAATCCATACCAGCTGGCGGCATCAAACAGCGGCTGGGTCAGGCTCAGGGTATAGGCCTGGCTGTCAAAGTTATCGTTGTCGTTATCAACCGTGCTGGCAGAGCCCTGCAGGTTGATCTGCGGCAATAGGTTGGCCTTGGCAATCGGTGCTGACTGCTGAGTCGCCAGCGAGCTGGCCTTGGCAGATTTCAGCTGCGGGTCGTTCTGCAGTGCCTGCTGGTAGATATCTGCTAGCGCAGCGGCCTGCACATGGCTGGTAGCCAACAGGGCCAGCAGGGTAGCACCGGACAGAGTTTTGATTGCGTTCACTTATGACTCCTTGATAATTTCAGGCGCTGGTTGTACTTCTTTAAAAGTCCGTTTGCCCAGATAACTGTATACCGTTGGAATAACAAAGAGCGTTAACAACGTCCCAAAGGTCATCCCACCTACAATAACAAATCCGATCTGATGACGGGACTCTGCACCGGCACCAAAAGCCATCGCCAGGGGTACTGCACCGAGTACCGTGGCGGCTGAGGTCATCAGGATCGGCCGCAGACGCAGGCTGGCTGCTTCAATAATCGATTCTTGCAGGTTTTTACCTTGTTCCTGCAGCTGATTGGCAAACTCAACGATCAGGATGCCATGCTTGGTCACCAGCCCCACCAGGGTGATTAAACCAATCTGGCTGTAAACGTTGAGTGAACCTCCACCGTAGTGCAACGCAAAAAGTGCGCCGAAAATAGCCGGGGGTACCGACAGCATAATGATCAGCGGGTTTTTGAAGCTTTCAAACTGTGCCGCCAGTACCAGGAAGATAAACAGCAGCGCAAGCACAAAGGTGTCCTGCAGGCTGGAGCTGGAGGTCTGGAACTCGCGGGAAGAACCGGTGTAATCGAAGTCGGCTTTCGGGTCGATCTCTTTGAGCTGGTTCTCCAGATAGTTCAGCGCTTCACCCAGGCTGTAATCGGGAGCCAGCAGGGCCTGAATTTTCACCGCTTTCATTTTGTCGAAGTGGTTCAGTTCCCGTGGGGCGACGGTTTCGGTGACATCGACAAGGCTGTCGAGCTGAACCATCTGGCCTTCCGGGTTACGGATATACAGGTTAGTCAGGTCAGCCGGATCACGTCGTTCCCGTTCGTCCACCTGTACCACCACATCGTATTGCTCACCGGCCTGTTTATAGCGGGTCACGGAACGACCGGCCATATAACTTTCCAGGGTGCGGCCAATGGTCGCAACCTCAATGCCCATATCTGAGGCTTTGTTACGGTTGACGTCGATCGACAGCTCTGGCTTGTTCAGTTTGAGGTCGGAATCCGGCCGAACAAAGCCCTTGTTGGCGTAAATTGCTGCCATCATGCCGTCGGCAATAACTTTCAGGTCAGCATAGGTGCCCTGGCTTTTGACAATGAACTCCACCGGCCGGGAGATAATGCTCTGGCCCAGTGATGGCGGGTTCAGGGCAAAACTCATGGTGCCGGTCACGCCACCATACAGCTGAGGCATCAGGCCATTGGCGATATCCTGCTGTTTGCGTTCACGCTCAGCCCAGGGTTTGAGACCCATAAAGGCCATGGCGTTGGTGGAGGTTGGAAAGCCGACCACGGCAAAATAGCGATCACCTTCCGGGGTGGCAACCAGCTTTTCCTCGACCTGGCGGGAGTAGCGGTCCACGTAATCCACTGAGGCGCCGTCCGGCGCAATGGAGAAGGCCATCACCGTACCACGGTCTTCTGTTGGAGCCAGCTCTTGCGGCAGCAGGGTGTAGTAATAGCCTGCGCCGAAGATGCTGCCCGCCATAATAGTGACCGCCAGCAGGCGTGAGCGCAGCAGTTTGTCCAGCGCCCAGTGGTAGCTGTTAGTCAGCCCCTGCAGCATGGACTCGATCACATTGAACAGCCAGCTGTGCCGTGGTTCATGTTTGAGCAGCCGGGAACACATCATCGGCGACAGGGTCAGTGCGACAAAAGTGGAGACGACGACCGCACCGGCCAGGGTGAGGGCAAACTCGGTAAACAGTTTCCCGGTGCGACCCGCGGAAAAAGAGACTGGCACGAACACCGCGACCAGCACGGCGGTGGTAGCGATGACGGCAAAGCCGATCTCCTTGCTGCCTTTAAAGGCGGCCTGGATTGGGTCAAGCCCTGCTTCGACATGACGGTAGATGTTCTCAAGCATCACGATGGCATCATCGACCACCAGCCCGATCGCCAGCACCAGTGCCAGCAGGGTCAGGGTATTAATGGTGAAGTCCATCCAGTACATCATGGCGAACGAGCCGATCAGTGACAGAGGAATCGTCAGCATCGGTATCAGCGTAGCACGCAGGTTACGCAGGAAGAAAAACAGCACCAGTACCACCAGAATGCTGGCCTGCAGCAAGGTGCTGTACACTGACTTGATTGACTCATCGATAAAGATCGAGGAGTCGTAACCGACTGACACGTTCATGCCATCGGGCAGATTGGTGCGTAGCTCATTCAGTTTGGCGCGGATGCCCGCAGAGACATCCAGCGGGTTGGCAACCGACTGTTTTACTACCCCCAGCGCGACAGCAGAGACGCCATTAAAGCGGGTGATCTGACGCTCGCTTTGTGGTGCGATCTCCACCCGCGCGATATCGCGAATCCGTACCGGGTAGCCATTCTCGTTACGTACAATGATGTCTTCAAACTGGCCGACATCATTGAGATCGGTTCGGGCCAGCAGGGTGAATTCACGGTTGCTGGACTCAATGCGCCCGGCAGGCACTTCCAGGTTCTGCGCTTGCAGTGCGTCCTCTACGTCAGATGGCACCACATTAAAGGCGGCCATCCGGGCTGGGTTCAGCCAGATACGCATGGCGTAGCGGCGCTCACCGAAAATCACCACATTGGCGACACCGGCCACGGTGGTGAGCTGGTCTTTCACCTGTTTGTCAGCAATGTCACTGACTTCAAGACTGCTGTGGCTGTTTGAGCTGAAGGCCAGCCAGATAATCGGCTGGGCATCGGCTTCAGTTTTGGCTACGACTGGCGCATCGACATCATCCGGCAGTTCGCTGATTACCCGGTTCACCCGGTCACGAACATCGGAAGCCGCGTTATCAGGGTCACGATCGATATTAAATGTGACCGAAATCTGGCTCTTTTCGGTGCGGCTGATCGAGTTCATATAATCGATGCCTTCGATACCGGACAGAGAATCCTCCAGAATCTGGGTCACCTGGCTTTCCATAATCGAGGCGCTGGCACCGGGGTAGGTGGTTTCCACTGTCACGACGGGCAGGTCGATCTTCGGATACTCCCGCACGGTTAGCCGGTCATAGGTGATCAGGCCGACCAGCAAGAGAAGCAGGCTCATCACAGTGGCCAGTACGGGCCGTTTGATGCTGATTTCAGACAGAACCATAACTTATTCCCCCTTGGCGATGGCAGGTTTGGAGCCATCGACAAAGATCGGCGTGACGGGCATCCCCGGACGCAGTTTCAGCTGGCCGGCGGTAACGATGACATCACCTGCCGCAAGACCGCTGCTGACCTGGACTTCACCGGGCCGGCGCTGGCCCAGCGTAACAGGCACCATCTCAACGATATTACCTGCGGCGATACGCTGGACAAAGAAGCCACCGTTATTGGGAATGATGGCCTGCTCGGGGATCAGAATGCTGCTGGCATCACTGGCCAGAATCAGCCGGATCTGAGCGAACAGGCCCGGGCGTAGCTTGCCTTCGGGGTTGGTCAGGCGGGCGCGCAGTTCGATGTTATGGGCACGGCTGTCGGCTGCCGGGGCGATTGCGTAAACGGTTGCATCGAAGACCTGGCCTGGAAAGGCGTCCAGCTCCAGCTTCAATGTCTGGCCGGTGGAGATGGCGGCCAGGTAGATCTCTGGCACTCGGAAATCGACTTTCATCTGGCTCAGGTCGGTCAGTTCGACCAGATCCTGACCAGTCGTAACATAGTCACCGGGGCTGACTTTACGTAGCCCGGTGACGCCGGTGAAGGGCGCAATGACCCGCATTTTGTCCAGCCGGGTCTGGGCCAGCGCCTGACGCGCCAGATCCACCTGCAGCTGGGCGCGGGTACTGTCGCGCTCCTGCTCGGAGCCCACCCGTTTTTTCAACAGGCTGGCAGCACGCTTGTAGGCGATTTCGCTCAGGTGTACCTTGGCCAGGGCCTCTTTCAGTTCAGCCTGGTAAATTGCTCCATCCAGTCGAAACAGCGGCGTCCCCGTCTTCACCCGCTGGCCTTCATCAAACAGAATCGCTTCGATACGGCCACTCTGCTCCGGGCGTAGCTGTATACGCTCATTAGCCCGCAAGCTGCCTACTGCTTTGATTTCAGTCTGCAAGGTGGTCGCTCTGGCGGTAATGACCTCAGCCGGTAACCCCCGGGGAGGACCTTTTTTCTGCTGGCCTTCAGCCGCCAGGGTCAGAGGTGCCTGCAGCATCAGGGTAAATAGTACCGTCAGTAGCATTGCGACGGGGGGGCGGGTAAACGGTTTCATGGAGCTCCTTGGTCTTTCTGTTATTGAGCCGCAGGTGGCTGTGGTTTAAAACTGTTAAGCAAGGTCAGGTGGTTGCGCAGTGGGCTGATCGAGTTTTCCACCTTGCAGCGAAGCAATGCGCCCTGCCAGTTGTTCAGGATAAACTCGGCGATCAGTGGCGCAGGCAGGTCCGTGCGCATACTGCCCTCATGCTGAAACTTTTCTACATCATCGGTGATCGCTTGCAACACGATGTTCATCGAGTGGGCGATCGCGGCGCTGAACAGTGGTGAGCTCTGGCTGACTTCGCCCGCCAGATTAGCCAGCAGGCAGCCGATGGCATATTGCTCATTGCCAAAACGCTCGATCTCCTGCTCGATCATCTGGGTGATCTTCTCAAAGTGGTTGCCTTGCAAGGCGGTCATCTTTTCATCCCAGCGCTCAAACTCGATGGTGCGGTAGTGTTCGATAATCTCGACCGCAAAGTGCTCTTTGCTGGCAAAGAAGTTGTAAAACGAACCCTTGGGAACCTGGCAGGTGGCCAAAATCTCTTTCAGGCCGGTGGCGTGATAGCCTTTACGGGTAAACAGCTGTGCGCCCGTTTCCAGAATATAAGCCCGGTTGTGCTCCGGGCGGCGTCCTCTGGCCATAGGTGTTACCACTCTGGTTATACCGATCTGTTTACTGACAGGCGTTGCCAGTCGTTAAATAGACCGGTCGTGCTAAAAATAAGGTGCCTATTTTGACGGACTGTCATTAATATTCAAGCTCTGATTGGTGCGAAATAAACAACAGTGAGTTTTGTCGGGTAATACGTGCGTTTTCAGCATCGATTGCGACAATACCCCCATTGCTTGTTAGACCCTGACCTGGAGCGCACCTTGACCTCGCATACCGCCTTTACAACAGATGCCCCACCGGCAAACCTTGCCTGGATGCTGGCTGCCCTGACTATGCTGGGGCCCTTTGCCATTGATACTTATCTGCCTGCACAGCTCGCGATTGCTGAGGCACTTGGTACGGATATTCACCGGGTAGAACAGACCATGGGAGTTTACATGGCTGGACTGGCAGCCGGGCCGGTATTAGGTGGCCCGCTGTCGGACCGTTATGGCCGTAAATTGATTGCGGTGATCGGCTTGCTGTTTTTTGCGCTGGCCTCCTTGCTGATTGCCCAGGTGCACACCATTGAGCAGATGATCGGTCTGCGTTTTATGCAGGCGCTGGGGGGCGGCTTTGCAGTCGTAACGTCGGCGGCGACCGTGCGGGATTTCTTTACCGGCCGGGAAGCGGCACGGGTGATGGCGTTGATCGGTATCATCATGATGATTGCGCCACTGGCGGCACCAGCCATTGGTGCGGCGTTGTTGCAGTTCAGTGGCTGGCGGGTGATCTTTTATGCGCTGGGCGGTTATGCGGTGCTGATAGCGATGTTGCTGGCCTGGCGAATGCCCCAGGCCCAGCGCACCATTGAAAAAGGTGCCGGCTTGCGGGGGGTATTACGCAGCTATCGTAGGGTGCTCTGTCATAAACAGGCGATGGCATTTGCAGTGGCCCAGGCACTGGCAGCCTGCTGTATGTTTATGTTTCTGACCGAGTCCGCCTATGTATATATTGGCTTCTACGGGGTGGCAGAAGCGACGTTCCCGCTGTTGTTCGGGGCGAACATTATTACCATGGCGCTGTTTAACCGAATCAATGTGCGGATGCTGAACCGGTGGGAGCCCTATCAGGTAATGCGCTTTGGCCTGTTGCTGCAGGCTGTGAGTGCGACCTTGCTGGCGCTAATCGTCTGGCTGAGTATGCCGCCGCTATGGTTACTGGTCGCACTGATTATGGTTACGGTTGGCTGTATGGGCTTTATTATGTCTAACAGTATCACCTGTGCGCTGTCGTATTTTTCATCAAACAGCGGAGCGGCCAATGCGGTGATCAGCACTCTGGGCTTTGCTATTGCTGGTAGTCTGACGTTACTCCTGACGCTATTACATGATGGCAGCGCAGTGCCGATGACCAGCATGATGGCAGCCTGTGCGGTGTCGGGCGCGCTGGTCTTGTTTGGGCTGACCCGGGCTCCAGATGCGGAGCCGGGTTAGCGGTGTACGAGGGGGCCGGGCCTCTGGCTGCTGTGTTTAACTGAACAGCGCCGCCAGTTGCTGTAGCCCACCGCGGTATATATCCCGTACAATCTGTTCAGCATCGCCAGCTGGAACCCCATCGGCCTGGAAACTGGACTGCCAGCTCACGGTACAGTGGCCGTTACCGTCGTCAGTGATAGCGATCTCACTCTCATACTCGCGGATGGGTAGCGGACCCGCGATAATCCGATAGCGATAGTGCATACTGGCATCATCCCGGCTGATCAACGCTTCCTGCAGTTTTGCACCATCGGCCAGTGTCAGG
>JAIBDV010000131.1 GCA_024686055.1 Neptuniibacter sp. | reverse complement strand
GCAGGCCAAACGCAGGCACCAGCCGTTTGTCCGCCCGGCAAAAACGCTGCAATGCCAGCCAGTCATCCTGCAATACCCCTGGCACCACAACCAGGCAAACACCCACCGCCTGGGCAGCATCCAGCAGCTGCGGTGCCTGGTCTCGCAGGATCGGAAAATCCATATGACAGTGACTGTCGATCAATTCCATCAACACACACCCTGCCACTGATAACCAGCCATCATGACGGCACCACCCGCAGCGGCATAAACACCTGCTGCAACATCCGCTCACCCGTCGCCGGGTCACAGCTCATCTGCATATAAGCGCGCAACCCCATCATCTGCATCTGCAGAAACGGCGCCAGCTGCTCCGGCAGACACCCCGATGCTAGTTCACCGTCCGCCTGCGCCTGTTGCAGCAGACGTAAAAACGCCTGCTCCATCCGCTTCAGCTGACATCGGGCTTCGGCTAACAGCTCAGCATTAGCATCTGTCAGCTCTGCCACGGTTTTGGCCAGCAGACACATCCGGCTGGGAGCCCTTCCCCCCTGCTCGATGATCGCCTGATGAAAGAACAACTGCAGCGCTCGCAATGCCGAGCCCTCCTGCGCATGTAACTGAGCCAGCAGCCGCTCCCCGTGGGCCGCATACTGCTGCAACGCCTCACGAAACAGCCCCTCTTTGCTGCCAAAGGTCGCATACAGGCTGCCCGGGCGCAGATCAACCGCCTGCTGCAGGTGTCGCATGGAGGTGGCATGAAAGCCTTTCTGCCAGAACAGCAGCATCGCCTGTTCAACCACCTGCTGGCGGTCAAATTTTGCTGGATTCACCATCCTGCCCTCCTGAACTCACTACTGATGAATAGTTACTGATGAATAGTTACTGATGAATAGTTATTCAAATTATGCCTTGAACAGTCGTTCATGTTCAAATATTGTGTATCTGTCCCTATACACTGGAGATCAGCCCCATGAGTACATTCACCCTGCACACCATGGACAGCGCCCCCGCTGCCAGCAAGCCCCTGCTGGAAAATTCCCTTAAAGGTTTCGGTATGATTCCGGCCCTGCATGGCATGATGGCCGAGTCACCACAACTGCTGGAAGGCTACCAGCGACTGCACCAGCTGTTTCAGCAAACTTCCTTCAACAAAGAAGAGCTGACCGTGGTCTGGCAGAGCATCAATGTCGAACACGAATGCCATTACTGTGTGCCAGCCCATGCGATGATTGCGGATGCGATGAAGGTTGACCCAGCACTGACGCAAGCATTGCGGGATCAGCAACCGCTGGCCGAGCCAAAACTGGAAATCCTGCGCGAGACCACTCTGATACTGGTTCGCCAGCGCGGCCAGATTAGTGAAGCACAACTCGAAGCGTTCTACAGTGCCGGATACAGTCAGAAAAATGTGCTGGAAATTATTCTGGGCATCAGCCAGAAAGTGATGAGTAACTTCACCAACCATGTTGCAGATACACCGCTGGATGAACGCTTTCAGCCGTTTGCCTGATTGGATGGATTGAGGTGACGTCTATTTTGGGCTTACTGGAAAAATAACCCTTCGACACCCGTGCCTCGTGCTCAGGATGGACGTTTTGACCTCCGTTCGTCCTGAGTTTATCGAAGGGTGCCTGTCGAATAGGCACTAATCGAAAACCTGAGCAATGCTCATAATTACCGACTGACCCCCGACCTCTGCCGATACTGAAACGCCAGCACGCAAGACCAGCAGCACACGCAAAGCATGCTCGCGATAGCGCGATGCAGAACCGGAATGACAGGTTCTGCATGATGAATAAATACAGCGCCAGATCATAGCCCGGCCCTGCCTCCCGGCGGACACCACTGCTACGCCTGACCAGCAACTGCCTATAACCCATTGTATTAAAACAATTTCACCAGGATTTCATCGCTATTTAAGATAGATTTCAGGTGATTTCCCCGCCCTGTCATTGGCTGTCATATGCGCCGTCGTCACACTCCCCAGCAAGCAAAAAATGATCGGTAAACCTACCGAAACGAGGTCAGCTACATGGAATCTATCATTCAACAAAGCCTGCAGAGTGGCGAACTGTCACTGCTGTTAATACCTATAGTCATAGCTGCCGGCATCCTGACCAGCCTGTCACCCTGCGTCTACCCTCTGCTACCGATTACCGTCGGTGTCGTCGCCGGTAGTAATAAAGAAGGCACCTCACGTCAGGGCTTCAGTAATGCATTGATCTATGTTGCCGGGCTGGCGCTGGTCTATGGGCTACTTGGCGTACTTGCCGCACTGAGTGGCCAACTGTTCGGCGCCATCGCCAGCCATCCGCTCACCCTGTTACTGGTTGGTAACCTCTGTCTGCTGATGGCCGCCTGGATGGTGGGCTGGATTCAGCTGCCAGGCTGGGCACTGCAAGCCGATGCCAGTCGCTGGTCACTGGGGCGCCGCAGCTATCTGTTTGTAATGGGTGCCCTCTCCGGCCTGATCGCCGCCCCTTGCACCTCACCGGTCCTGGGCATGCTACTGATCTATGTCGCTTCGGCTGGCAACCCATTCTGGGGCGCGCTGCTGCTGGTGCTGTTCGCTTATGGCATGAGTGTGCTGTTGATCGCCGTCGGCACGTTCAGCCCGCTGCTTAACCGCCTGCCGCGCTCCGGTCGCTGGCTCAACGTTTCCAAATTCGCACTTGGGCTAATGATGCTCGGCACCGGCGAGTACCTGCTGCTGACCGCAGGCAACGCCCTGTGAACCACGCACTCATTTATTACACTTCAAACTATCTGGGAGAACTTCAATGAAACGCTCCAAATTGCTGGCCAGTGCCCTGCTGGCCCTCTCACTCCAGAGCCCGCTGGTTAGCGCAGGTAACACTGTGGAAACCGCACCGCAGTTCACTGCGCAGCGCCTCAACGGGGAGACCTTCGATCTGGCCAGCTATAAAGGTGACAAACCGGTATTGCTGAAGTTCTGGGCGACATGGTGTTCCTACTGCCTGGAAGAAATGCCACACCTGAACGCGACCTACGACAAGTACCAAGGCAAGCTGGAAGTGCTGACCATCAACGTTGGTATTAACGACTCAGTCCGCAACGTGAAGCAGCTGTTCTCCGAAAATGGCTATAACCTGCCCGTCGTATTTGACGCCGACGGCAGCCTGACCAGCAAGTACAAGGTGATTGGCACCCCAACCCAGGTACTGATCGACAGGGACGGCAAGGTGCGGATGCGTACCCACCTGACGACTGACGCACTGGAATCCGCCATCGAAGAACTGACGCAGGAGAGCTGAGCAATGAAAAAACTATTAGTGTCTCTTTGCATGATTAGCAGCGCAGCAATGGCTGACTACCGCAGCCTGGCCGACCAGCCTGTCACTCTGAAAGGGCCGGGCTGGCAACACCTGGTATTCGTTAATATCTGGGACTCCTACGCCGGGCTCGGCCCGGAAGCCCTGATAGCCGAACTTCCTTCTGAATTTTCCGACAAGGTACAGCGCATCTGGGTCGCACCGGATCTGAACGTAACGCCAGCCTATCTGAAAGATTACCAGGTGGCGTTTCCTCAGAGCAAACCGCTGATCATTGACCAGCACTTCCAGCTACTGCGCAGCTACAAGCTCTGGAAGACACCTGCCCACGTGTTATTGAAAGACGGTGATGTCCAGTTCAGCGGCAGCGGTGAAGCATTGCAGCAATACATCAACAAGCAGTTTTAAAAAGTCACAACAGGAATAATTTCATGAAAAAACTTGCAACTGCCCTGCTGCTGACCACCCTGTCAGCCCCGGCCCTCGCTGCAGATAAACCGATGCCAGGCGATGCAGCTCCCATATTCAGTGCGACCAGCCTGAGCGGCAAGACTGTCGCGCTGGATCAGTACCGCGGCCAACCTGTCAGCCTGGTGTTCCTCGACAGCCTTTGTCCAATGCCGCACTGGCCAGACTGCGAAAGTGAGCTGAGTAAAGTACAAAAACTGTCTGCCAAAGACAAAAAGAACCAGTGGGTTGGCATTGTAAAAGGCTTTTATATCGATGAAAGCTGGGTAAAGAGTTTTGCCGAACGCTGGCAGCTGAAATTCCCAATGGTCTGGGATCAGAACAACGAAATTTTCAGCCAGTATAAAGTGTTCGGCAACCCCTATCAGATCTGGGTTAACAAAGAGGGTAAGGTGGTTTCACGTAACGACACTATTCAGTCAAGTGCCAGGTAACAAGCACCTGAATAATTGATATAGCTATTTGTTTTTCGCGTTTTAGCGCAGCAGGTGCTGCGCTTTTTTTAATCGTAGCCAATATTGAAATTTTGTGTTTATTCGCTGACTTAAAGACAGGTGACATCCATGAAGATTAAACGTTTTATAAGCAAGGTAGCGATAGCTCTAATATCAGTAACGCTATCAGTTTCGGCATTCGCCCATGGGGCCAAGGTTACCCCCCTGATGAAAGAAGCATTAAGCGGGTTACCCGATAAAGAAGGCACCATGCTGATCGTAGAATATGCTCCAGGCATGTCGTCGGAGAAACATCGACATGATGCCCATATTTTTGCCTATGTGCTTGAAGGTGCTGTGACCATGCAAGTTGAAGGTAGTGAACCTGTTACGCTAAAAGTCGGAGACAGTTTTTATGAATCACCTGATGATATCCACCTGATCTCAAAAAACGCAAGCACGATAGAACGCGCCAGAATGGTTGTATTCTCACTGTCGGCAAAAAATGCACCGATTGTTATTCCGGTTAAATAAAAACCAGAAGAGCTTTCAACTGACTACGTGATTTAACAATCACCAAAACATCCCCAACCAACCACCCTGTATCGCTGCCACAGTTAGTTATAACCTGCCATGAGGTTTCTCAGTCAGGCTGGCAGGAAACAGCTCCCATACACATCGATAGAATATCAAAACAAAAAATGGAGCATCACTGATGGGCATATTGACGGATGAAATGAAACAGCTGGTTGCGCAGCAGCGGCTGGGATTCGTGGCAACGGTCGACGCGGATGGTACGCCGAACCTGTCGCCGAAAGGGACTATGGTTGTCCTCGATGATACTCACATTCTGTTCGGCGACGTCCGGTCACCCAATACCGTGTCGAACCTGCAGCGCAATTCCGCGCTTGAAATAAACATCGTTGATCCGCTTTCCAGAAAAGGATTCCGGTTCAAAGGTGCTGCGCAATATATAAAGCGGGATTCGCCTGCGTTCGATGAACTGTATCCGAAAATACACCAGCACTTCGCGCAGTGGGGGCCCCTGAAAGATAAGATTCGGGGAGTGGTTGTATTTGAAGTCCAGCGCGCGCGTAGCATCACATCACCAGCGTACGACATTGGCGTCAGTGAAAAAGCACTTGTGCAACACTTCGGGCATCACTTCGAACACCTCGCCCACGATAAACTCACGGCATCGGCCGCCGTAGATTTCGAACTGATCAGCTTCAAGTTATGTCCCTTCGTACAACGGTCTGTCATCACGCTTCTGCACAAGAAGGTAAACTTTCGTATCCGCTATGTAGACCTCTCTGAGCCACCCGCCTGGTTCCTGGACCTGTCTCCAACCGGGAAGGTTCCTCTGTTAGTGGTGAACGACAGTCATGTGATTTACGAGTCTGCAGTGATCAACGAACTCGTTGATGAACTCACACCTGCCCGACTTCATCCTGCTGATCCGATACAGGGTGCACTGAACCGGAGCTGGATCGAATTCGGCTCAAATTGTCTGATCGACACTTTGCACATGACAACCGCCGAAACCGAGGAAGTCTTTCGCAACGTGGTAAGCGCGAATAAAGCAAAACTTGAAATACTGGAGGCTCAACTCAGTGAAGGCCCGTTCTTTAATGGGCCTGAATTCTCATTAGTCGATGCGTCCTACGCACCGCTATTCGTACGACTGGGGCTTATTGACCGCCTGATCCCGATTTTTGACAGGGAAGCATTACCAAAAATCACACAATGGAGCGACCGGCTATTAGCGCTGCCGTCGGTGATTAACTCTGTCCCAGCTGATTTCGTAGAGCGTTATGAAGCGTTGATCTGGAAACGTCAGGGGTATCTGGCACACAGCCTGCCGGGGGCTGAAGAACGCGCTCCGGTGCAGCAGAGCCGTTATTAAACGGCACTCCCTGTCACATCTGCGAGGTAGCCAAGGGGGTGAGAGTAGGGCTGAACCTGGAATCAGTAGATCAAGCTGGAATATAACCCGTGCTGGCAGCCCGGCCTGACCAGCAACCCAAAGTCATTGGCCAGGCCTTAATGCTGGTATCAGCAGCCACCTGAATCAGGCAGCAATCACCGCTTCAATGCCGCTACGGCTAAAGGCTGTCAGCAACGCCTGCAAGGTGGCGGCGGAGCTGTCTTCATCGATCGCGATGGCGCTGATCTGCTGATTATCAATCTGCACCGAGATCGCCGCCAGTGCTCTGGCATCGGTGCCTTCACCGATGGCATGCTGATCATACTGACTCACGGCAATCTGTACCTGGTACTGACGACTGAGGCCTTCGCACAGAGCTTCCAGTACCCCGGCACCGCCGCCTGCAAAGCTGATCTGGCCGATGCGGAACTGCGCACGCAACTGATGATCATCAGTGTGCAGGTCGTAGCCGCGTAACTGCCAGCTGCTCTCGGTCTGGACAAAGTGAGCGTCAAACAGCGCCTTGATGGTGGCGGGGGAAACTTCCACCCCGCTATCTTCGGCGGCCTGCTGCACCACTTTGCTGACTTCGGTGTGCATCCATTTTGGCAACGCGATGCCAAAGTCACGTTCCAGCACCAGCGCCACGCCGCCTTTGCCGCTCTGGCTGTTAATGCGCACCACCGCATCGTATTCACGGCCAATATCACGCGGGTCGATGGGCAGGTAAGCCACATCCCAGTGGCTGTCGGTTTTACCGTGCTCGGCGTGGTAGTTCATCGATTTGCGGATCGCGTCCTGGTGGCTGCCGGAGAAGGCGGTGTACACCAGCTCGCCCGCCCAGGGGTGGCGCGCAGCAACGGGCAGTTCGGTGCAATATTCCACCACTTCGATGATCTCTTTGATATCGGAGAAATCCAGTTCCGGGTCGATGCCCTGGGAGTACAGGTTCATCCCCATGGTCACGATATCCATATTGCCGGTACGCTCACCGTTACCCAGCAAGGTGCCTTCGATACGGTCGGCACCGGCCATCACACCCAGTTCTGCTGCTGCCACACCGCAACCCCGGTCATTATGAGTGTGCAGGCAGATGCGGATATGTTCACGCTGGCTAACCTGGCGGCAGAACCACTCGATCTGGTCGGCAAACACGTTCGGGGTGGAGACTTCCACCGTCGCTGGCAGGTTAATCACCACTGGCTGGCCACTCTGCGGCTGCCACTGTTCGATCACCGCATCACACACCTCAACGGCATAATCCAGTTCGGTGCCGGTGAAACTTTCCGGTGAATACTGGAAGGTCCAGTTCGTCTGTGGATAACGTGCCGCATAGTCCCGCACCCAGCGCGCGCCCTGCACGGCAATCTCTTTAATACCTTCACGGTCGCGACCAAATACCTGCTCGCGCTGCACCGTTGAGGTGGAGTTATACACATGGACGATGGCATTTTTGGCCCCAGCCAATGCCTCATAGCTACGACTG
>JAIBDV010000022.1 GCA_024686055.1 Neptuniibacter sp. | reverse complement strand
TCAGCGCAGCAACGATGAATAACATGTCCATGTGGCCACAGGGTTCTGATAACAGCGTTGATGCGCTGTCTGAGCTGACTAAAGCCAAGCCGGGTATGTGGGCTGAAGACTCTGAAGTAGGCGATAAGCACAATGCCTGGGTGAAAGCGTCGGAAACTATGGCGGCAGAAGCCGGTAAAGATCTGGCTAGCTTGCGCAAAGCGATGGGCCCGCTGGGCAAATCCTGTAAGGGTTGCCATAAAGCTTACAAAGCCAAGTAATTCAGCGATGTCAGCCATTGGCTGACGACCACAACCTGGCCGCGGGCACCGCCTGTCGCCAGGTTTTTACTATCCGCTGCCTGAAGGAGGCCGCATGAACCAGCGTGTAACGCCGCCCATGATTAAAGTGTGGGACTTGCCCGTTCGTATTTTTCACTGGAGCCTGGTGGGCCTGTTCGTGTTCCTGATTATCAGTGGCGACTTGGGGGATGAGCTGATCGAGTGGCATTTTTATGCTGGCTACCTGCTCTCCGGCCTGATCCTGTTTCGGCTGGTCTGGGGCCTGGTCGGCTCGCAGCATGCCCGTTTTACGGCCTTTGTTCGCCATCCGCTGGAAACCCTGCGCTATAGCCGCCGTATGCTGACAGGGAAAGCTGAGCATCACTACGGCCACAACCCGGCGGGTGGCATGATGGTCGTCGTACTGCTGTTATTACTGGGGTTACAGGTGGCAAGCGGTCTGGTTACCAGTGACGATATACTCTGGGATGGCCCGTTTTACAGCGCTGTCAGTGACGAGCTGGCTGACCTGGGCGGCAGGGTACACCATCAATTGCAGCTGGTGCTTAAGGTGCTGGTGGGGCTGCATATTCTGGCGATTGTTTTCCACCGTCTTGCCTACAAAGAAAAACTGGTGCCAGCGATGATTCATGGCAAGAAAGTGAACCTGGATGGTATTAGCAGTGCTGACAGGGCAGGGGTACTGCCATTTGTGCTGGCCGCAGGGCTGGCAGCGGGCTGGGTGTATTACCTGTTCGGTTTACCGTTATAAGGCGTGGTATTGCATCAGCTCTGTAGCAGCCCGCTCCGCGGGCGTCAGGGGTTTGTCCTCGAAAAGTTCGTTCCCACGCAGAGCATGGGAACGAGGGTTTTCTTTACGCTATATCTGATCAGACAAGCTTGCGCTCATCAAATACGCGCTTGGCTTTGCCCTCTGAACGCGGGATGCTGCCTTCGGATACGATATCAACACGGGTGCTGATGCCGATCAGGGATTTGATGTGGTGTTGCAGCTCTTTGCTGATGTCGTCGGCGCGGGCACCCTGGTTTTCAGCCCCCGGGGCCATTTCGACTTTAACCAGTACTTTGTCGAGGTTACCCTCACGGGTCACCATGATTTCGTAGTGGGGAGCCAGTGCTGGAATTTTCAGGATCTGTTCTTCGATCTGAGTCGGGAATACGTTTACCCCACGGATGATCAGCATATCATCGGAGCGACCGGTGATTTTGTCGATGCGGCGCATCGGACGGGCCGTGCCTGGCAGCAGGCGGGTCAGGTCGCGGGTGCGGTAGCGGATAATCGGCAAGGCTTCTTTGGTCAGTGAAGTGAACACCAGCTCGCCATATTCGCCATCCGGCATTACGTCACCGGTGCTCGGGTCGATGATTTCCGGGTAGAAATGGTCTTCCCAGATAGTCGGGCCATCTTTGGTTTCGATACATTCCATAGCCACCCCTGGCCCCATCATTTCTGACAGGCCGTAGATATCGACGGCGTCGATCCCCAGCCGTTTTTCGATGTTTTTACGCATCTCGTCGGTCCATGGCTCAGCACCGAAGATACCCAGTCGCAGGGCGGTGTCCCGTGGGTCCAGTCCCTGGCGGTCCATCTCGTCGATCAGATTGAGCATGTAAGACGGCGTGACCATGATGATATCCGGGTCGAAGTCGCGCATCAGCTGCACCTGCTTCTCGGTCTGGCCACCGGACATCGGGATAACGGTACAGCCCAGTCGCTCGGCACCGTAGTGAGCACCCAGGCCACCGGTGAACAGGCCATAACCGTAGGAGATATGAATCTTGTCGCCGTAGTGGCCACCCGCTGCGCGGATAGAGCGGGCAACAACGTCGGCCCAGGTGTTGATATCGTTCTGGGTGTAGCCGACAACCGTTGGCTTACCGGTGGTGCCAGAGGAGGCGTGTATCCGTACCACTTCGTTGTTTGGCACGGCGAAGGTGCCGAACGGGTAGTTGTCGCGCAGGTAGGATTTGGTGGTAAAGGGGAATCGGCTCAGGTCTTCAAGGGCTTTGAGATCGAACGGATGAACGCCCTTTTCATCACAGAGTCGTTTGTACGCCGGTACGTTGTTATACGCATGGGCGATACTCCACTGCATCCGGCCTAACTGCAGATTGCGCAGTTCGTCGATGCTGGCTGTTTCGATTGGATCTAATGCACCACGCAAAGGTTGATCGTAATTCATGATTATTATTGTCCTGAACGTCTGAAGCGTTTTTGTAGAGTCGATTCAACGGTGGCACCACTACCTGGCATAGCGTGGCACCGCCGTCGGGGCCGGTCAGACCCGCTCGATGATGATCGCGATCCCCTGACCCACACCAATACACATGGTGCACAGGGCGTAACGACCTCCAGTGCGATGCAGCTGGTACATCGCGGTTGTAACCAGGCGGGCACCGCTGGCACCCAGAGGGTGACCCAGCGCGATGGCACCGCCGTTCGGATTTACATGGCTGGCGTCATCAGGCAAGCCCAGATCACGCATCACCGCCAGCCCCTGAGAGGCGAAGGCTTCGTTGAGCTCAATCACATCCATGTCGGCCAGCGTCAGGCCTGCTTTTTCCAGCACTTTACGGGTAGCAGGCGCCGGGCCAAAGCCCATAATACGGGGTTCCAGTCCGACGGTGGCCATAGCGACAACACGTGCTTTGGGTGTCAGACCATATTTTTCAGCGGCTTCGGCGGAGGCGAGCAGCAGAGCACAGGCACCATCGTTCACCCCGGAGGCATTACCGGCGGTCACCGAACCGTTGTCACGGAAAGGCGTACCCAGCTTAGCCAGCGCTTCCATACTGGTGGACGGGCGAGGGTGCTCGTCGGTATCGACAACTAAGGGCTCGCCTTTGCGTTGAGGAATGATCACCGGGGTGATCTCTTGATTGAAGAGCCCGGCTTCCATTGCGGCACCGGCTTTCTGCTGGCTGCGTATGGCGAAGGCGTCCTGATCTTCCCGGCTGATATTAAAGTCTTCAGCCACGTTCTCAGCCGTTTCCGGCATGCTGTCGACGCCGAATTCTGCTTTCATTTTCTTATTGATGAAACGCCAGCCGATGGTGGTGTCGAAAATTTCGGCACTGCGGCTGAAGGCGGCTTCGGCTTTGCCCATCACGAACGGCGCGCGGGACATGGATTCACATCCCCCGGCGATCATCAGCTCGGTTTCGCCGGACTTGATTGAACGGGCCGCCATACCGACGGAGTCGATACCGGAGCCACACAGCCGGTTCAGGGTGGTGCCTGGCACTGTGGTGGGCAGCCCCGCCAGCAGTGCAGACATGCGGGCGACGTTGCGGTTATCTTCACCGGCCTGGTTGGCGTTGCCGTAGATCACATCATCTACCTGGCTCCAGTCAACATCCGGGTTGCGCTCCATCAGCGCTTTGATCGGGATTGCGCCCAGATCATCGGCGCGGACCTTGGCCAGGCCGCCACCGTAGCGGCCAAAAGGGGTGCGGATCGCATCACAGATAAAAGCGTCTTTCATCGAACTCTCTCCTGTTGCAGCTGCGCGCGGTGGCGCAGCTGCCTGTCAAACTCAGATGTCGGTCTCAAGACCTGTTTCAACAAGGCTGCCCTGGATCTGATAGGACTTGCCGCGAAAATACGCCAGTTCTTCATTGTTCTGGTTATAGAGCGTGACATCGTAAACACCGGTACGGCCTTTACGCTGACGCTCGCGGGCCACGGCGGTGAGCAGATCACCCTCAAACCCCGGGGCGATGTAATCAATGGTGCAGCCGCTGGCCACGGTTACCCGGTTGTAGCTGTTACAGGCATGAGCAAAGGCGGTATCGCACAGGGCAAACATAAAGCCGCCATGGCTCATGGCGTGGCCGTTGAGCATGTCTTTACGCACAGTCATGGTCAGGCTGGCGTTGCCGGGGCTGATCTCGGTGATCTCAATTCCCATCGCCTGGGCGGCATGGTCGTTTTCATGCATTGCCGCTGAGCAGGCCTGGGCTAATGCCTGAGCTGCTGAAGGGGTCACAGGGCACCGCCGGCGACTCGACGGCGCAGCAGCGGGCTGGCGCGGTAGCGATCTTCGCCATAATTGCGGGCCAGGTTATCCAGCACGGTAAGTACTTTTGCCAGGCCAATCTGGCGGGCCCAGTGGATAGGTCCTTGCGGATAGTTGACACCGCCCTGCATGGCTATATCTACCGCATCTTCAGAACAGACGCCCTGATTTGTCGCATCAAAGCCTTCGTTCGCCAGCATCGCGACGGTGCGCATAACGGCCATGCCGGGAATGTCGTCGATCAGGGTGACGTGCTTACCCAGCGCCTGAAACAGGCCCACGGCAGCGTCGATGGCACTCTGTTCGGCCTGGTCCGCCGGGGCCAGGGCGATGCGGCTGGCATGGCTGTAATCCAGTGCCAGATCAAACTGAATCAGGTTGCGGTTACCCTGTTTGGCCGCGCGGCGGGTGGAAAACTGGCCGTTAGTCAGCATCAGTGTGGCGTCATCAACGCGCAGCCTGCCGTTGCCCTCTACGCGGGTCAGCGGGATACCTGCGCCTTCAAGCAGCGCGACCAGCGGTTCGGCGACGCCCAGGTTACCTTCCACGATCACACTGCGCGGGGCGGTGCCTGCGGTGGCGGTTTGTGGCTGAGGTGCCTCAGCACCCTCGGCGTAGTTATAGAAGCCTTTGCCGGTTTTACGGCCCAGGTGACCGGCGTTCACCAGCTCCAGCTGCAGCAGCGAGGGCTGGAAACGTGGGTCGTTGTAGTAGGCCTGGAATACTGAGGTGGTCACGGCGTAGTTAACGTCGTGGCCAATCAGGTCCATCAGCTCGAACGGCCCCATGCGAAAGCCACCGCACTGCTTGAGCAGGGCGTCCATGGTGGCGACGTCGGTACCGCCTTCCTGTACCACGCGCATGCCTTCGGCATAGAAGGGCCGGGCGACCCGGTTAACGATAAAGCCGGGGGTGGATTTTGCGTGGACCGGTTTTTTACCCCAGGCCGCGGACAGCGCATAAATCGCTTCAGCGATAGCTGGGTCAGTATCAAGCCCGCTGATCACTTCAACCAGCTTCATGATGGGGGCCGGATTGAAGAAGTGCATGCCCACCAGGTTCTGTGGTCGTTGCAGTTTTGCGCCGATAGCGGTCAGTGATATTGAAGAGGTGTTGGAGGCCAGAATGGTGGTGTCACCACAGATATTTTCCAGCTCGCCGAATACCTGCTGTTTGATATCCAGCCGTTCAACGATCGCTTCAACCACCAGCGCGGCGGGTGCCATATCGCTCAGGGAGTTGATCACCTGGATACGACCGACCAGAGTGTCAAGATCGGCCTGGCTCATTTTACCTTTGCTGACCAGTCGACTGAGGCCTTTGGCGACGTTATCAAGGCCGCGCTGGCCCGCACCGTCCATGGCATCAAACAGCAGCACCGGGTGGCCTGCCTTGGCAGCCACCTGGGCGATACCGGCACCCATGGTACCCGCGCCGATTACGCCAATAACAGATTCAGTAGTGAGATGGCTCATGCTGAGTACGCTCTTATTTACCGGTGAAGTTCGGCTGACGTTTTTCCATGAAAGCGGCGACGCCTTCGCGGTAGTCATCGGTACGACCGGCCAGGGTCTGCAGGTCGCGTTCCAAGTCCAGCTGCTCATCGAAGCTGTTGTTCCAGCTGGCGTTGATAGCGCGCTTGATCAGCGCCAGGCCTTTGGTTGGCTGCGTGGCCAGGTGGCGGGCCATGGCCAGGGCTTCATCTTTCAGCGCGTCATCTTCAACGGCTTTCCAGATCATGCCCCACTGCTCAGCCTGCTCGGCTTTGATTTTGTCGCCCAGCATTGCCAGGCCCATCGCACGGGCGCTGCCGACCAGACGGGGCAGGGTGAAGGTACCGGCTGAATCAGGTACCAGGCCAATTTTGCAGAATGCCTGGATGAAGGACGCTGATTTTGCGGCCAGCACGATGTCACAGGCCAGGGCTATGTTAGCACCGGCACCGGCTGCAACGCCGTTCACGGCGCAGATCACCGGCATTTCCAGCCCGTTGATGGTGCGCAGCAGCGGGTTGTAGTTTTTCTCGATAGACTCGCCCAGGTTTGGCGCTTCAGTTCCTGGTGCGACGTTGCGATCACTCAGATCCTGACCGGCACAGAAGCCACGGCCATTACCGGTGATCAGCAGGCAGCGGGCCTCTTTGCTTTTTTTAACCGCTTTAAGAGCATCCTTTACTTCGCCATGCATCTGAGTGTTGAAGCTGTTCAGGCTGTCAGGGCGGTTCAGGGTCAGTACGGCGACACCATCAGTGATTTCAAATTCGATCGTTTCGTACGACATGGTTATTTTCCCTTAAAGTTCGGTTTGCGTTTTTCAGTGAAGGCGGCGATGCCTTCGTTGCGGTCTTCCGTGGCGGCCAGCAGGGTGAATGCTTTGCGCTCCAGGTTGAGACCGCTGTCCAGGCTGGTATCGAAGGCTTTAAGCAGCACTTCTTTGGCCAGTCGAACCGCAATGGGTGGCTTCCTGGCAATCAGGCTGGCGACCTCACGGGCACGATCTATGGTGCGCTCGGGGATGACCACTTCGCTGATCAGGCCAAAATCACGGGCCTGGCTGGCGGAGATAAAAGCACCGCTGAGCACCATCTGCATCGCCATGGATTTACCCACGGCTTTGATCAGCCGCTGGGTGCCACCGGCGCCAGGAATAATGCCCAGATTGATCTCGGGCTGGCCGAACTGGGCATTGTCACCGGCAATAACGATGTCGCAATGCATCATCAGTTCGCAGCCACCGCCCAGAGCGTAGCCGTTAACAGCAGCGATCATCGGTTTGGGAAACGCAGCGATCCGTTTCCAGTAGGTCGGGCGGATGTCGTTCATCACGCCGACCATATCCAGCGATGCCATCTCTTTGATGTCGGCACCGGCAGCGAATACGCTGTCACCACCGGTGACCAGCACGGCTTTTACATCGTCATTGATCGCAGCGGCGTCCAGCGTGTCGGCGAGTTCGCTTAGCAGCTGGTTGCGCAGGGCGTTAAACGCGGCGGGACGATTAAGGGTGAGGGTCAGTACGCCGTTGGCGATCTCTGAAACCAGAATATCTTGCAGCTCCTGCATGAATACCTACCGGAATCGATGTGAATGTTCGGGGTAAAGCGCCGCCAGCCAAGGCTGGCGGCGGACAGCACTCAGGCGCCCGGTACACTCAGGCCCAGTCGGCCCAGCATATCGTTTACCTTGCCTTCCCATTCGGTCAGGCGGCTTTCGTTGGTCTGTTTTACCAGTCCGTAATCACGGAAGTGGCGGTTGTGCTCGGAGTCAGCACGGCCAAAGGTGGCGGCAACCCGTGGATACCAGTAGTCCACGCTGCCCTGGGCAGAAGCGGTACTTTCAACATCGGTGATGTTGGCCAGGCCACGTTCACCCAGTTCGGCGTGACGCTCTTCACCTTTAATGATGTTTTCCATTACCTCGGCCAGCGGGGCATAGGAGCAGTTGCGCAGCTCTTTAAGCTGAACGTTGGAGGCCGCACCCATCAGCGTGCTCAGCACCAGGGCATCGGTCCAGCCCTGGATCGGGTAGTGGAATACGTTCAGCCGTTTGTCACCGCCAATACGACGGCTACCCAGATCCAGGGTGCGGCTCAGGCGCGCATCCCAGCAGTGGGAGGCAACGTAGGTCGCCGGGTTGACGCCGAACTCTTTCAGCAGGTTCAGTGCTTTCTCGGCGTGATCAAATTTGTCTGCCACAATCTGGGCAGCAACCTGACGTTCACGCAGGCCGGGTCCACAGTTGATTACATTGGCAAAACCAGCGGCACCCGCCAGTTCAGAGTCTGCAAATACCACCATCAGACGCATCAGTTCTGCCCGGTAGCCGGAGGAAAGCGCTTCACCTTGCTGAATCTTTTCGCCGTTAGCGATCCGGTCGATCAGGGTCTTGTCATCCATTGCCATATAAAGCCTCACTTATTCCAAGCACGGGCCGGTAGCCGGTGTTCTTTTTGTTGTTCTGCTTTAGCTGAGTGGCCGGGGCTGGCTGCCACGGGGCACTCGGTTGATGACAGAGTAACGCAAAATTATAAAGGGATACAATATTTTAAAATCACAATCTTCTTTTCGTATCACATGCTTTGGTGTATCGTCCCAAATCATAGAGAATTGGCCTGGTAGCGTGCACCACAGCGGATGCCAAGTTTGAGCTGATATGAATCAGGTTGAACTAAAGGTGAAGAAGATGCTGTGTTGTGACAGGCCTGTTAGACACTGATCCTGGAGGATAGGATGACTGATATTGCCATTCTGGTAGGGACTGAATCCGGCAACGCACAGATGGTGGCGGATGCCCTGCAGGAAGTGCTGGAAGAGATGAGCCATGCGGTGAGCCTGCATGAAGAACCCTGTGCGGATGAGCTGGATCTGGCTAACCGCGAGGTGATGCTGGTGAGCTGTTCCACCCATGGGGATGGTGAGCTGCCGGATAACATCATTCCATTCTGTGACTTTCTGAAAGAGAACAAACCTGATCTGTCGCATATCCGTTACGGCATCGTGGCGCTGGGTGACCAGACCTACCATCAGACATTCTGTCAGGCGGGTAAAGATGTGGATGCGATTCTGGCCGACTGTGGTGCGGTGCGTATTGGTGACCGCTTTGAGGTGGATGCCTGTACCCAGCCACTGCCAGATGAAGATGCCCGTGACTGGGTGAAAGACTGGATGGAACAGCTGGCCTGAGTGGCTGCTGTGGTTGTGCTGAAAACTGTGCTGTAACAATGAATAATAAAATATCAGACGGGAGAACACGATGAGCGAAACTCTGTTTGCCAAGCACCAGGATACTCTGAACGCCGCTGTCGCTGCGACACAAAGCCGTGATTACTTCAGCCCGTTCAAGGAAAACCCGAGCCCGCGCGCCTACGGTGAAACGGCCAATAAAGATGGTGAGAACGCATTCAAAGCGCACATTGGTGCTGACTTTGCGCTGCAGATGCCGGGCATCACAGGTAAAGCGGGCAGCGAGCAGTCGCCATACGGTTTCGAGATCAATACTCAGTATCCAGCCGTGGATCTGGATGTACTGTTGCCTGAGATGGAAGCGGCGCGTAAAGCCTGGCGCGAGATTGGCGTTGAGGGCCGTGCAGGCATCTGTATGGAGATGCTGGAGCGCATCAACAAGGCCAGTTTTGAGATCGGTTATGCGGTGATGCATACCTCAGGTCAGGGCTTTATGATGGCTTTCCAGGCAGGTGGCCCCCATGCTCAGGATCGCGGTATGGAAGCGCTGGCGTATGGTTACCAGGCGATGATGTCTGCGCCTGCGGCTGCCACATGGACCAAACCCCAGGGTAAACATGACCCGCTGGTCATGGATAAAAAATTCACCGTGGTTGGCCGCGGTGTGGGTCTGGTCATTGGTTGTTCGACGTTCCCGACCTGGAATACCTATCCGGGCCTGTTTGCCTCGCTGGTAACGGGTAACCCGACTATCGTCAAACCACATCCAGCGGCGATTCTGCCTGCCGCAATCTCCATCAAGATCGCCCAGGACGTACTGGTTGAAAACGGTCTGCCAGCGCATATCGTGTCCATGGTAATCGACGAAGATCCGGCTAAACCTTGCACCGCCGAGCTGGCACAGCGTGATGAGATCAAAGTGATCGACTTCACCGGTAACACGCCGTTCGGTAACTGGCTGGAAGATAATTGCCGTCAGGCGCAGGTGTACACCGAGAAAGCCGGTGTAAACACCATCATCATCGACTCGACGGATGACTTCAAAGGCCTGGTACGTAACCTGTCGTTCACCCTGAGCCTGTATTCCGGTCAGATGTGTACGACACCGCAGGACATCTTTGTGCCTGCCGGTGGTATCGAGACGGAAGATGGCCATAAGTCTTTCGATGAAGTAGCCCAGGCAATTTCAACGGGTGTGACTAAATTCCTGTCTGATCCAGAGCGTGCGGGCATGGTACTGGGTGCAATCCAGGCACCGGCCACGGCTGAGCGTATCCAGGCCAGCAAAGGGCTGGGCGAGGTGGTTCGCGACTCCGAGGCGATGGATAATCCATGGTTCAAGGATGCCCGTGTTCACAGCCCACTGATTATGACCATCGATGCGGATAAAGAAGCCACCTATATGCAGGAGCTGTTCGGGCCGATCTCCTTTGTGGTTAAAACAGCGGACACGGCGCAGTCCATTGCGCTGGCGAGCAAAGCGGTGAAAGAGCATGGTGCCATCACCATGGGCTGTTATTCTACTGATGAAGCTGTGCTGGCGCAGATCGAAGAGGCTTCACTGGACGCGGGTGTTGCCCTGTCCTGTAATCTGACCGGCGGTGTTTTCGTCAACCAGAGTGCAGCATTCAGTGACTTCCATGCCACCGGTGCGAATCCGGCAGCAAACGCCTGCCTGGCGGATCTGGCCTTTGTGGCGAACCGGTTCCGGGTGGTGCAGAGTCGTCGTCATCCGAAATAAGCAACAACGCGGGCAGCCCGTCCGCAGGGCGAAGCAGATAGAATCAGTGGATGGCTTTATCTGCTGCTCACCTGGCCGGATGATTTCATCCGGCTTTTTTTTATCGTGCGTTTGCCGTGGCCGATTGGCTGTGTGTCATTGATAGCAAGGAATCTGATATGTCTTACGAAATGATCACCGTTGAGATTGAATCCGGTGTAGGTACTGTCACCCTGAACCGTCCTCAGGTGATGAATGCATTGAACGTGCAATTGACCTCTGAGCTGGGCGATGCACTGGATGCGCTGGACCGTGATGCGCAGGTGCGCTGTATTGTGCTGACCGGCGGCGACAAGGTGTTTGCGGCAGGTGCGGATATCAAAGAAATGAAGGATCAGGCCTTCATCGATATGTACTACAGTGATTTCCCCTATGTGAAACGTGACTGCTGGCGTGCGATTGATGAGGCACGTACGCCGATTATTGCCGCCGTTGCGGGCTTTGCGCTGGGTGGCGGTTGTGAAATGGCGATGGCCTGTGACTTTATTATCGCCGCGGATACCGCGAAATTCGGCCAGCCGGAGATCAGCATCGGCACCATGCCAGGGGCGGGTGGTACGCAGCGCCTGACCAAAGCAGTGGGTAAAGCCAAAGCGATGGAGATGTGCCTGACGGGCCGGATGATGGATGCTGAAGAAGCCGAACGTTCAGGCCTGGTGGCGCGTATTGTCAGCGCAGAAGAACTGAAGGCGCAGGCATTCAAAACCGCCAGCAAGATCGCATCGAACTCCCGTCCGGTGGTGATGATGGTGAAAGAGGCGGTGAATATGGCAGTGGATGCTGACCTGAGCGATGGTCTGAAATTTGAGCGGCGTACCTTTGAGTCCACCTTTGCCTTCGAAGATTGCAAAGAGGGAATGGATGCGTTTGCGGAGAAGCGTAAGCCGGTATTCAAGCATAAGTAATCGGCTCGAAAACATTCGAATTGTGATTCAAAACCGCGTCCAGCGTACCGGTCGCGGTTTTTCCCTGTCTGGAGAGCGACAATGAGCATTACCACCACCGAAATGAAATACGCTGACTGGGCGGAGAAATTCCAGCCTAAAGATATCAATGCTGGCGGTGAAAACCCGTTGATGGTGGAAGATGAATTCCTGGCCGAAGAGTTGATGATGGAGGCTGGTGATCAGTATATCTGGACGCTGAAATACGCCGATGAAGGCGATGGCGAAATACTGGTCAATGGTTTGTGGTCCGTGGGCTGTATTGGTTTCTACATCACTGAGCAGCCATTCGGGCTGGATGATGATTTCGTCGTAACAAAGTAACACCAGACCTTATGTAGCAGCGAGGTCCCGTCGCGTCATACCCCTGAACCTGAATCGAGTTCAGAGGCCTGCACGATGATATTAAGTTCGTTTATCCAGGGCTAGCAAGAGAGTAGATGATGAACACAGAACAGACTTTAACCGGTAAACGGGTATGGATTACCGGTGCCAGCTCTGGCATCGGCGAAGCGACCGCGCGGCTGCTGGCCAGTGAAGGCGCTGAGCTGGTGATCTCGGCCCGTCGCGTTGAAAAGCTCGACGCGCTGGCAGCTGAATTGCAAGGCCAGGGTGTTACTGTCACGGTGGCACCGGTCGATGTATCTGATCGGGCCGCGATGGCTGTGGTGGGTGAGCAGCTGGCGGCACTCGGTGGGGTCGATATTCTGATTAACAACGCAGGCACCATGCCGATCAGTCCGATTATCAATGGCCGGGTCGATGAATGGGACCGGATGATTGATGTGAATATCAAAGGGGTGCTCTATGCCATCCACGCGGTCTATTCGGGCATGGCGGAACGTAAAACGGGTCATATCGTCAATATCAGTTCCATTGCCGCACGCCAGACTTATCAGAGCGCTGGTGTGTACGGTGGCACCAAACATGCGGTACGGGCAATCTCTGATACGCTGCGCAAAGAGGCGATCCGTTTCAATGTCCGGGTGACCGATATTCAGCCAGGCTCGGTGGCCACTGAACTGCCAGACAGCATCGGCCATGACAAAATTCGCAGTGCCGTCAAAGACAACATGTATGCCGAAGATTCACCCATTCTGCAGCCCCGGGATATTGCCAATGGCATTCTGTATGCGCTCAGCCAGCCGCCTTATGTCGATGTTAGCGAGCTACTGATCCGTCCGGTGATCCAGGAAAACTGAATCCAGGTCTATGGGTTGTGAAAGGGGA
The DNA here is from genome assembly GCA_024686055.1 of Neptuniibacter sp. Classification (GTDB taxonomy): domain Bacteria; phylum Pseudomonadota; class Gammaproteobacteria; order Pseudomonadales; family Balneatricaceae; genus Marinobacterium_C. Next base: position 2,776 of record JAIBDV010000022.1, on the reverse strand, counting down.
GTAAAAAGTTCCCTGCATAAGGGTAAATTAGGAGTTCTTCCTATATCACCTGAACCTCAAATGACTAGAATGGCTATCCATGGACGGGGTGCACAGGACGCACCACAACAGCCAGGGATGCACGGATAGCTGGCGCGGACATTGAAGGACCGTCGCACGGAATGCGACACATTACCACGGAGTGGTAGCGTTAGCGGCACGGACGTTCGTTAACGAATTTCAGTATTACCAGGCAGGAGCCAGGGCATGCTGAAGCGCAAAAGGATGTGTAGTACTGCACGGATTGCAGTTGTACGGGATGTACAAAATGCTGTTACGGATAATGGCATGTGATACGGAAATCGCGGAAGGGTCAGTTGCATTAGCAAACTGGCCCTTTTTGCTTTTTGCCTCAGCAGTATAGACGCATCATTCGCTATTCCCTTTGCTTCTTTCTCTTCTTTCCCGCTGTGGTTTTTATCTGGCTGTCACCGTCTGCCGTGTGGATATTCTGCTCCCTCCGTTCAATATCGTCGCTCGGCATCCCATTAGTACGGTGTTTGGGTGATGTATGTGTTTTTACCTGACCTGTGACTTTTCCACCCTCGTGTTTTACATCAGCCTGTTTTGGCTGGCTAAACTGGCCGTTCTTTTCTGAGTGATTTTGCAACGACGCTGGTGAATATATGTTCCTGTCAGCTGAGTGATTTATCGGTGTAATTTCTTTCGCTTTCACCGCTACTGCATCAATTACATTTCTAGTTCTACTTTGGTATGATCCGCGTCCATCGGTACCGGGTGGATGCCGGGATCAGCGTCAGTCCATGGCGAACCTGCGGGGCTTTGTCGCCTCCGGGTGCAGTGTTCACGGTGGATACTGCGTTCTGACGTTGCGCCTACATACTTATTACAAGCACCCCCAAATATCAGTGCCGATATAACAAGATAGCGTGTTAACACGAGGCATATTTTGACTACACGATTGAGCATGGCTGACACACTGGGCCTTGGTTTTATGACATTCGCGTTCTTTCTGGGCGCCGGTAATATTATCTTTCCACCACTGGCGGGCATGCTGGCCGGTGAGCAGGTCTCCCTGGCGATGCTGGGTTTTCTGACCACGGCGGTGGGCTTGCCGCTACTGGGGCTGTTTGCAGTGGCTAAAGCCGGTGGTGGTATTCCAACGATGACCCGGGCACTGCCTGCCTGGATGGGTGCTACGATCGCCGTGGCGATCTTTATCATTATCGGCCCGCTGATTGCGGCACCGCGTACTGCGCTGGTGGCCTATGAACTGGGTGTTCAGCCGTTTATGCAGGGTGACAGCGATAATGGACAGTTGATCTACTCTATCGGTTTTTTTGTGCTGGCCATGCTGCTGGCACTGTACCCAGGTAAACTGATGGATTCTGTGGGTAAGGTGCTGACGCCACTGCTGATCGTGCTGCTGCTGGCTCTGGCGGCCTCTGTGCTGCTGGGTGATGCAGGTACGGTTGCGCCGACCAGTGCAGCCTATGCCGGTGGTGCTTATGTGAAGGGCTTCCTGGAGGGCTACAACACCATGGATGCGCTGGCATCGATCATGTTCGGCATGCTGATTATTGATCTGCTGAAGAAGAAAGGCATTACGGCAGCGAGTGAACAGTACCGTTACCTGGTGATCGCTGCCGTTATTGCGGCAGCGGGCCTGGCGGTTGTGTATGTATCACTGTTTATCCTAGGTGCGCAGAATGCCCAGCTGGTGCCAGACGCTACCAACGGCGGTCAGATTCTTAGCGCCTATGTTGATCTGCGTTTCGGCAGTGCGGGCCTGATGATTCTGGCGGCGGTAATTACGCTGGCTTGCCTGACTACGGCGGTTGGACTGCTCAGCGCCTGTTCTGATTACTTCTCCAGCCTGACCACGAAAGTTAGTTACGGTCAGTTTGTTATTCTCAACGGCCTGGCTTGTGTGGCGGTTGCTAACCTGGATCTGAGCCAGCTGATCAGCATGAGTATTCCGGTGCTGGTAGCAGTATATCCGATTACCATTGCGCTGATTCTGTTCAGTCTGTTTGCCAATCAGATGGCGATGCCGCGGGTTGCATTGAGCAGCGTACTGGCAGTATCGACGGTTTTTGGTCTGCTGGAAGGGCTTAAAGTTGTTGGCGTTTCACTGGATGCGCTGGCATTCCTGCCATTGTTCGACATTGGCATGGCCTGGGCGATGCCAGTGCTGGCCGTGTTACTGGTGTTTATGCTACTGAAGAAAAACCGTTCGGCTGCGGTTGCTGCCTGACAGGGAACTCCAGCGGCCTGATTAAGGGCCGCTGATGCGGTTCAAGAAAAGCCCCCTGTGCGGTGAAGCACAGGGGGCTTTTTCGTGTGTCGATGGCGCTGTTCACTGACAGTCAACGGCATAGGCTAAAGGCGGGGTTGCCGCCAGCTCAGCTGGAAACCGATCCCCTGATCAACACTGCTGTCGCTGAACCCGGTCAGCAGGTAGCTGGTCAGTGTCCAGTCACTGTTGAGCGGGCAGGCCAGATAACCCATCACCTCCTGCAGTGGCTCGCCAGTTGCGGTCAGGCGTTGGCGGTAATCTGCAATTCCGCCCAGGCTGCAGCGGTTATCCAGCTGATACTGAGCGCCGGCTGAGGCCAGCCAGACATTGCGTGGCGCATAATTGTCGCCATCGCCCATCCATTTGTAGCCCAGACTGAGCATTGGCATCCAGCGGCCTCGGCTGATGAAACTGTCCAGCTGCAGGCTGTAATCCGGGTCACGGTGCAGAATGTTGGCACTTGAACTGGCAGTGGCG
>JAIBDV010000148.1 GCA_024686055.1 Neptuniibacter sp. | reverse complement strand
TCAGCCCGTGAAGCGGGTATCTTCCATCACCTGATCACCCTGCCGACGTACCACACAGCGGCACTGTCCACCGACAACCTGGCCAAAGAATACTTCGGCGACCAGGGCATGCTGGGCTACGTAGCAGGCGTACAGCGTAAGGAGATCCGCGAAGGGATCGCCTGTGTGAAACACCAGAACATGGCCGGTTCCGACATGGGTGATGATCACAAAGAATACTTCGCTGGCGAAGCGGCACTGAAAGCCGGTGGTAAAGACAACACAATGAACCAGTTTGGCTAAACCCTGATAGCCCAATTGCATTAGCACTGAAAAGGACGCCTGACCCCGGCGTCCTTTTTTATTGTCTGAAAAGCAGGTCTTAGCCCCGGCATTGGTGTATTTTTCGCAACTCTTATTTGTCCCAGCTCCGGATTATTAGCAAATCCAGCTCATGTTACTGTGCTCCCACTTCCTGTATTCACAGCAACTGGAGCCTGTATGGACCTGTTTACCGCTATTTCTGAACGTCGTTCTATCAAGCATTTCAACCCAAGCCACCAGCTCAACGATGCAGAGGTTGCCACCCTGTTTGAGCAGGCTCTGCTCTCCCCCACGTCTTACAATATCCAGCACTGGCGCTTTGTCCGTATCACCGACAACAAATTGCGTCAGGACATTCGTGCTGCCGCCTGGGATCAGGCACAAGTCACCGATGCTTCTGAGCTGGTGCTAATCTGTGCGGATACCAACGCCTGGCAAAAATCGCCTGAGCGTTACTGGCGTGATGCGCCACAGGCCGCGCAGGATATGCTGGTGCCGATGCTGCAGGATTTCTATCAGGGACGGGAATGGATTCAACGCGATGAAGCGATTCGCTCCGGGGCGATGGCCGCACAGACACTGATGCTGGCAGCCAAAGCGCTGGGGTATGACTCCTGCCCGATGATCGGCTTCGATCAGGACAAAGTAGCAGAGCTGATTAACCTGCCTGATGATCACATACTGGTGATGATGCTGCCGATTGGCAAAGCATTAAAAGCGGCCAACGGCCGAGGTGGCCAGCTGCCATTACAGGACGTAGTACTAAACAACGGCTTCTAAATCAGGGAGTCAGCTTGAATGCCCTCAGAGTTCATACTCTGCGGGCATATCCAGCACAAAACGATGAAAATCCCGTTCCAGCGCGACGAGCCCACCCGGATAGATAACACCCTGATAGCGCCAGTCCGTATCGCGAATATAGCGAATAGTGTCATGGATTGACTTACGCCCTTGAGCAGAACTCATCAGAAAATAACCAACCCCCCAGGACAACGTATAGCTGACCGGTTCAGGCTCCATTACCAGACTCTCCCAGCCTTCATACGACAACGCAAAGAAGCTGGCTAACTTTGGCATATCGCCACTCTCCAGCCATGACTGCAACTGGGCCTGTCTTTTTTGCTTGATCTGAGTAAATACGCCATTTTCCCGCACATCAGCCATTTCGAACACTTCTGACAGTGCTTCATTCAACCAGGTGGGTGGCCGGGTAAGGCCTGCGGCAAACACAAGATGCTGTGCTTCGTGTAGCAGCGTCTGCATATACTCACGGTGCTTGTACAACACCACTTCACGCCGAACGGGTGAGTAAAAACCACCGGAGGGTCGCCAACCCGGCGTATCACGCTCGACATAGCGCTGATACTCTTCTCGAGTTCTAAACACCTTGATCGGCACGAATAATGGGTCATACAGGTTGAGCACCTGGCTGTGGAACTCGACTTCACGGGCCATCACTGCCCGCAGTGTCGCCAGCTCCTCTTTGCTTAATAAGCCATTGATGTCTTTGATGTAAATCCGGTTCGCAGCAACATGACTCACCAGCCCTGCCCAGAGCAAAAGACTGATTATCAGATATCGGCTTAATCCGCGCACTCCAGCAACTCCCTTTTGCAAAAGGACGCAGCACCAGAATAACGCTCTGAAAAAGGCGGTGCCGCATCGTCAACCCTGACATGTGCACGCACTCACAACCCCGAAGTGCGCAGGGAAACAGTATGCCCTGAATCGATGATGACACCAATGCTATAGAAGCAGTTAAAAACGGCGATAAAGTAGCCGCTAGAAGAAAGGGTCTATATCGCGCTGAAGGTTGTTTACCTTGCGACGCCGGAGCAGTTTCAACAGCAGGTTTCTGCAGCTGCGCAGGACAGGATATAACAAGCGGGCCAGCTGTTTATGGCTAAACAGCCATGCGTTAAGCCGATTAAACAGGCCATTGCGCTGACTGATCAGTGACAATACATGAATGGCATCAGCGGCATAATAAAGCTGATCATCAAGTTTAAGCACCATCCCCTGATCGATATCCAGCCCGGCAGCACTGATTTGCGCCATCACCGGATGGCCACTGCGAGCATCCACCAGTTGCAACTCGCCCACACTCTGACGAATGCGCACCAGCTGACAATAAAAATGGCATGCCGGGCAACCGGTGTCATACACCAGCAAAATGGGTGTCTTTGTCATTTCACGATAACCCGACTTCACTCACAGCAAAAAACAGCCAAAAAAAAGGCCTGAATCATCAGGCCCTGCAATCACTCTACATTCCATGGCTCTCTGGATGACCGCTCTAAAATCATCGGAGATACCTGTATGAGCCTGGATCAGAGCAAAGGTTCAACCTGCAGGGTTAACTCTTCACCCTGGCCGGTCAGATACAGCTCGCCATCGGTAATAGTCAGTGTCAGCTCCATGGTCCGCGTCACAAAGCTGTCCAGCTTATCCACCTGACGGCTGTTAAAGCGGAACACGCTGAGTTTGGATAACGCCTCAAATGCCGCCTTATGCTTCGGCCACCAGACATCCACTTCACTGCCATAGGCATACAGCGAGATCTTTTCCGCCCGGCTGACCCCTTTACGGATACGATCCGGTGACGCCTGACCCAGCTCAATCCAGTGCTCTACCCGGCCATCGGGGCTGATCTGCCAGATCTCCGGCTCATCCGAACTCGACAGGCCTTTGGTAAACGACAGATCCTGGTGGTAGTTCATCGCATACACCAGCACCCGTACCATCATCCGGTTCAGGGTTTCCGAGGGGTGTTGCGCCAGCGTCAGCTTCAGCGTTTCAAAGCGGTTATTATCCAGGTCCACCAGATTAAAGTCCGCTTTATAAATTGTTGGCTTCAAGGCCATTTCACTGTGCTCCGCAAGATTCGCTCAAAGCGGCGAGTATACCCGATCACTGCCCACTCTGCGGCCCGGAGTTAACGGCCGACCGGGGCAGCACGGGTCTGTAACGGACAGATGTCTGCCAGTTCAAGCTCGGTCAGCTGCTGCCACAGTTGTGGAGGAATAGACTCACTGCGCGGCCGCTCCAGTATCTGACAACCATGGCTACCATCACTCTGGCGGTATTCCACATGGATATACCAGACGGGCTGAGGATGGCCTTGCGCTGTTTTACGCTTACCCGGCGCAAACCAGATATACAGCGGGCACTGGTAACGGCTATGAATGAGGTGGATAGCGGCAGGCTGGCTGAAATCCGGCTCAGGCTGATTAATTTGCACAGCGGGCAGGACTTCATCGGCGTAGAAATTATGTGCTTCAAACATGTGTGGCTCCCTTTAACTAAACTGGGAGCTGACGCTGGGCGGGCTTACCTGATTTATTGTCGGTAACGACCGCATCTCTGATTAACCACGCCGTATTAGCATAGTCAGATCAGCAACCACCTTGCCCAGGTTGGCAGGTTGGCGAGGACGTCAGCCCTTCTCTTGATGCATATAGAACAGTGGCCAGTATACCTGGATATTCATCCGCAACAAGCCCTTGAGGCTAGGGTCTTAAGCGGGGATGCCTTACAATCCCCAGCCAAGCAACAGTGGGCGGGAGAACGCGCGTGGAAATGACACTTAAACACCTGGTAATTCGTGAACTGATCAAAGAAGCCGACGAAGCCGGTGCCAGCATCGGCGATAGAGGCGGGCTGGTTAATAACCAGAGCGCCATGGCAGAAAATCTGTTTAACGGCCTGCTGGGCGCATTCACCCGTCGCAGCTCACTCACCCATGGCTCGTTCAATCTGGAAGAACAGGACAGCTATCCGTTTATCTCCGCCTTTGAGGCCTATATTGGTGGCGAGAGTCAGGCCGAGGATTTCCTCCAGCTTAGTGACAATGGCATGGCCGAGCTGGCGCGCACCCTGGCCGAGCCCACCGCCACTGCCGCCAGCGGTGGTTATGTAATTTTCAGCCAGTACGGCGACGAGCGTTACGATTACCTGCTGGTGGCCCTGGTCCGCGATAAAACCGCACTGGCGCTGGACAATGACCTCAAACCCACCGAGATCATGCAGGTCAACCTGGACCAGTTGCACCAGGCGGCCCGCATCAATCTGACCAACTTCCGCAAAGGCCAGGACAGCTACCTGAGTTTTATTGGCAGTCAGAAAAAAGACGACATCACCCAGTATTTCTCCAACGCTTTTGGCTGCACCGATGTCACCCCCTCACGCAAATCAACCGGCGAGCTGATCCGCGCCGCGCGCGACTTCTGTAATGAGCACCAGCTGTACGAACAGAAAGATCAGGTAGTGGAGGATGTCGTCAGCTACCTGGAACGGCAGAAAGTTGATAAACAGACCGCCAGCCTGCCGGAGCTGGATCAGGTGTTTGATGCCTACCTGCCCGCCGAAAAGCTGGAGCAGGAAGGCGTTGGCAGCTTCAGCAAGTTTGCCAATGGCGAACCCTATGAAGTGAGCCAGGAGTTTCAGCCCCACACCAGCACGATCAACCGTTTTGCCAAGATGAAAGCCAAAGCAGACAACTGGCAGCTGGACTTCAGTAAACGCTCACTGGGCGAGATGGATTCCAACAAAGAGATCGAGTTCGACGAAGACAGCCAGACTCTGACCTTACGTCGCCTGCCCAGCAACGTGGTTAACCAGATCAAAGAAGCACTGGCCCAGCAGGACCCGGAGTAAGCCGACATGAGGTAGCATGCCCATAACCGGCCTGCTACTTTTTAATTAGTCGATAACAGAGTATGTTTGAGCGTCATTGTCAGTAAACATCTGTTCGAGTCCACCGTTTGTGGCTCGACCAGAGAAAGTGCTGTGGAGAGGGTCGATGGGTTGCAAAGGAATACGCCGATGGCTATCACTCGCGGGGGCACTATGTGCCCTGGCCAGCACACTGGCGGGCGCGCAATCTCTGCAGCTGGCGATAGAGCACTACCCACCTTATAACCTGCACAATACTGATGGCAGCATCAGCGGTGTCGATGTCGAGGTTGTTCAGGCAGCCTTTAGTCTGGCGGGTATCGAAGTCCACATTCAATACCTGCCCTGGAAACGGGCCATGAAAAGCACCCGTAAGGGCCGTATTGATGGTCTGTTCAGCTGTGTCGATTCTGAAGAGCGCCGTGACTATCTGCTGTTCTCCAGCCCTATCAGTGAAACCACGATGGGCGTACTGACCCGCGCCGATTATACCGGCCAGCCGATCACTCAGCTGGATGATCTGCAACCGCTGAACGTCGCCGTCGTCGATGGCTTTTCAACACACCAGGAGCTGGAGCGTCTGGGCTACCCCACCATTCCACTGGATACCATCCGTTCAGCCCTGAAAACCCTGCTTTACCGTGACATTGGCGCATACTATGGTGGCCTGGAAAGCTCCCTTTATATCGCTCACAAAATTCAGGTCGATAATCGACTGCAACCCCATCGATTAACAGACAAACCCCCAATACCGCTTTACCTTTGTCTGAATAAACTGAATCCTGAGGCCCAGGCAACCATTACTGCTTTCAATCGCGGCCTGCAGCAACTAAAACTCAGTGGTGAGTACGACCGAATTCACCACCGCTATGGACTATAGTCATACCTTGTTGTGACCGCTGGAGCGCATCTTTGAGCCAACGTATCTCAGTAAATCAGGTTAAATATGTCGTCCTGATATCAATGGTCCTGGGGCTGATTTTTACCCTGTTACAGATTTTTGTCGACCTTAATCAGGAACGCGAAGCCAAGTATGGCAACTTCTCACGCCTGATCGAGCAGAGCCGCGACACAGCGACCCAGGCCAGCTATCAGCTGAACCCACTACTGGCTAAACGCGTGATTGACGGATTGATGAAAAACCCGGCGCTGCTGCACGCCGAAATCAGAGATGATTTTGATGATGTCCTGGCCACCCAGTCCCGTATTGGGGCCGAAACAAACTGGCTGACCACCCAGCTGGCACGCTATCTTTTTGCCGATAAAACTCGCTTTTCCCAACCACTGACCGCCGGTCCAAATCTGATGATAACCGGCCAGATCATGATCACTGTTGATGCAACATTTATCGCCCATGATTTTCTCTCCCGCGCGGCGTACAGCCTGCTGTTCGGTTTTGTCCGCAATCTGTTACTGGCAGCTATTTTAATGCTGTTTTTCTACCATAAGCTGTCCAGGCCCGTACATCATCTGACTGACTGGGTACAGAATCTGGGCAACGGCAGCCAGGTGGGGCCAATCCCTTATCAGGCCGACGATGAACTCGGCAGCCTGGCCCGCACCTTTGCCCGCCTCTGGCAGGACAACGAACAATCCAGTAAAGCGCTGAAACAGACCGTCGCTGAACTGTCACGCAGTGAGAAATTCTCCCGCACCCTGCTCGACAGTGCCGGGGATGCGTTGCTGCTGTGTACCCTGGATGGAAAAATTGTGCAGGTTAACCAGCAAGCCTGCCGCTCGCTGGGCTATCAGCCTGAGCAGTTACTGGATCAACATGCCAGCCTGATCTGCCCTCAGTATGCCGCCGCCAGTCTGCGCACACTCTTTGCTGAACACAGCAACGATATCGCTACTCTGGAAGTCAGCCACCATCGCCAGAACGGTACACACTTCCCGGTTGAAGTGCGGGGCCAGCGAACTCAGCCAGGCGATGAACCTCTGGTCCTGATGCTGGCCAGAGATATCAGCGCCCGCCGGGAAGCCGAACAGCGCATCCATGAGCTGGCCTACTATGACACCCTGACCCGCCTGCCCAACCGCCGCCTGCTACAGGACCGACTGATCCACGCCCTGAGTGAAGCGCGTCACCAACAGCATTTTGGTGCATTGCTGTATCTGGATCTGGATCGCTTTAAAACCATTAACGATTCACTGGGCCACAATGTAGGTGACGGTCTGCTACAGCAGGTCGCCCAGCGACTGGAAGCCCTGCTCCATGAACCCGAAACAGCCGCCCGTATCGGTGGTGATGAATTTGTGATT
>JAIBDV010000174.1 GCA_024686055.1 Neptuniibacter sp. | reverse complement strand
GCTCTTTGAGAATATCGTACAGTTCGAATTCCACTACAACCTGACCGCCCGTACCAGGCTTGATACGGCCAATCAGGACATAGTCTGTCGCCGATACGCGCCAGTCCCGAAAGTACATCTGCGCCTGGGTTGACGGAAAGCTGAGCATATTGTCACGCTTGACCATTTTAAACAGGCCGGTGCGCGACAGATCATCATTAACAACCTTGGCAACATCCTCAGATAGCGCATAGCCCCCTTCCCACTTGAACGGAACAATGGCTACTGGCGTCGGTTGATCGACCCCCTGAGTTATCTCAATTGTCAGCTCAGCACGAGCAGACAGCGTTGTTATCAGGCAAGCCGCCATTACAGCCAGCCAGAGCTTGAATATCCTTACCACCTCAAATCCTCCGGTCGGAAAGTAATATTGAACGTACGATAAAATCGCTCAAAGGCAATTGGGTCAAGTTGCTGAAGCTCAGAGAACCGCTCAGCCCGACGCACCGCATTTTCAGCATCGGCATCAAAACGACTATCGCCACTGGAGCGGGCAACATACACATTATCGACCTCACCGGTTGATAACAGTTGCACAGTAATTGTTACCTGCATCCCGTTACGCGCCGTCGCAGAACGACGCCAGTTACGAGTAATCAGATCACGTATGTAACCCTCAAAGCTGGCGGCGGCCTGCTCACGATCAGCATCACGAGCAGCGGCTTCTTCAGCAGCGGCAGCCTCTGCAGCAGCAGCCAGTGCGCTTTCACGCGCCTGCTGGGCCTTTTCTGCTTTCTGGCGGGAAAGCTCTGCCTGACGCTTACGTTCAGCCTCAGACTTTTTCCGCTCTGCTTCCTTTCTGGCCAGCGCCTGCTGCTGCTTTTTATCCGCTTCAGCCTTACGCTTTTTCGCCAGCGCTGCATCCTGCTTGCGTTTACGCTCGTCTGCCAGTTTGCGCTGTTTGGCAGCCTCGGCTTTTTTCTTCGCAACAATAGCCTGCTGCCGCTTTTTCTCCGCTACCTTTTTCTTCGCGACTTCCTGCTTACGCTTTTTCTCGGCGACCGCTTTTTTCTTCGCTATCGCCTGCTGACGCTTAGCTTCGTCGGCCGATTTTTTCTTTGCCGCCAGAGCTTTTTGCTCAGCCTGCTTACGCTTGCGCGCATCCGATTTTTTCTGTTTTGCCAGCGCATCCTGACGCTTTTTATCAGCTTTACGCTGGGCATCATTTTTCTTACGCGCTTCATCGGCCTTACGCACGTTGTCTTTTTTAGCGTTATACGCTTTAAGATCAACCATTTGCGCCTGCACATGGCGCGGTACACTCTTATGCTCCTGTTCCTGCTCGAACCAGGTATGAGACATCAGAAAGAGCACACCACCATGGAGCACCATAGCCAGTAAAGCGGGGACGATATAACTGCGCCACTGCATAATCGCCCTATTCCGTTACCAGACCAACGCTCGGTGCGCCGGCCCCCTGCAGCACAACCATCAGCTGCACCACACTGTTATAGTCAACACCCTTATCCCCCCGCACCAACAACATCTTACGTGGGTTACTGGCGAGTACTTTACGTACACGCTCAGCGACCTCGCCACCCGCAATTGCTGTACGGGCATCACCACCAATATCGATATAGTACTGACCTTCTTTATCGACAGTGATGATCACCGGCTCTTCATCTTTACTATCAACGGGCTCAGCTGCCGCCTGCGGCAGATCCACATTGACGCCCTGAGTAAGCATGGGCGCGGTTACCATAAAAATAACCAGCAGCACCATCATCACATCAATATACGGCACCACGTTGATCTCTGCGTTGAGCTTGCGCTCTTTACGCTTACGTCTGATCATTTGTGCCACTGTTCAGCCCGCCGCATGCACACGACGGTGCAGAATAGAGGAAAATTCATCGGCGAATGTTTCATAGTTCGACATCATCCATTCGGTCCGGGCAGAGTAGCGATTGTAAGCAATCACCGCTGGGATGGCTGCGAACAGGCCGATGGCCGTCGCTACCAATGCCTCAGAAATCCCTGGCGCAACGGAAGCAAGCGTTGCCTGGTGGACATTCGCCAGGCCACGAAATGAGTTCATAATTCCCCAGACCGTACCGAACAGGCCGATATACGGGCTGGTAGAGCCAACAGTCGCCAGAAATGGCAGGTGCTGTTCAAGCTTCTCTTCTTCACGGGCCAGTGCAACGCGCATACTACGCTGCACCCCATCCATGACTGCATCCGGATCAACACCTGGCTGTTGATTAAGGCGGGTAAATTCTTTAATACCGGCGCGGAAAATATTCTCTGCACCTGACTCGGAATTAGGTGACTGACTGACATCACGGAACAGCTGCCCCAGATCAACCCCTGACCAGAACAGCTCTTCGAAGTCAGCAAGGGCACGACGTGCTTTGCGCAAAACTGCCTGGCGTTGAAAAATCATCACCCACGAAGTGACGGATGCAGCTAACAGAATCAGCATCACAATCTGCACCACAACACTGGCATTGACTACCAGACTCCAGATCGACATTTTTTCGACCACAACAGTCTCCTATACACACTCGACATCAGCGATGCCGACCGGGTTATTGATGAAATTATTAAATGCGGTATGAATATCGGATGGAATCCGACAGGGACGTTTATCGCCATAATCTACACAAGCGACCCGCACCTTAGCTGAACATAACAGTTCGCCATCAGCACAACGAATAGCCCGTTGCTCAAAGGTAAGGCTGGTTCGCGACAATGTGGTGATCGTTACCTGAATATCAAGCTCGTCATCCAGCTGCGCTGGCTTCGTGTACTGGCATTCAAGGCTGTGTACCACAAACAGAAAACCGGAGGCTTGCAAGTGACGCTGTTCGAAGCCAAGTGAGCGCAGTAATTCGGTTCGGCCGCGTTCGAAAAACTTGAGGTAATTGACGTAATAGACAATCCCTCCCATATCAGTGTCTTCGATATAGCATCTGACCCTGTGTGTGAAACCCATACAGCCCGTGCTCCGGCACTTTGCGACGAGCTTCACAATAACAGCCATCCTGATTTATACAAGAAAAAACCGGCACTTGGCCGGTCTTAAAGGGAATGCCGAACGCCGGCTTACATTACCGCGGCCAGCACTCGACTATCTGCTCTTCGACAACGAACACAGCTACAGATTGCCGGATCCGCCATCAGGTGATTCAATTCAATCACCTCTCCACAGGTATCACAATAACCATATTCCCCTGCTGAAATTCGTGCTAATGCTGCACGGCACGCTGACATCTGCATCGCCAGATTACCTGCCAGTCCGTCCTTGACCTCTCCTACTTCACAGAATACCGGTTGCATCTGTATCACACCGGCCAGCAGCTCCCGCTCTTCCTGCTGCAGCTGTACCAACAGCTCAGTAATCTGCCGCTCAAATGCCAGCAGTTGCGTATGAGTAAGCGCTTCCGACATGGCATACATCCTCTGAATCATGTTTTCAGAGAGGATCTTATGACAACCACCCAAAGTAGGTCTTGACCCCGGTCAGGATGTTCTGATTCACCCCAAATATACCAGGGTTATGCCTTATCAGGCAGCTCTATTCCAAAGTGCAGGTAGGCGTGATCAGTTACTACACGACCGCGAGGCGTACGCATCAGGTAGCCCTGCTGAATCAGGTAGGGCTCCAGCACATCTTCAATGGTATCGCGCTCTTCACTGATCGCCGCCGCCAGGCTATCAACGCCGACCGGGCCACCGCCAAATTTTTCAATCATAGCCAGCAACATCCGGCGGTCCATATGGTCGAAGCCACGTTCGTCAACATTGAGCATATTTAACGCCAGGTCCGCAATTTCGAGGGTGATTTCGCCATCACCTTTAACCTCAGCGTAATCCCGTGCCCGGCGCAACAGGCGGTTGGCAATACGCGGGGTGCCGCGAGAACGCTTGGCCACCTCAACCGCCCCTTCCGCAGCGATACGCGTACCTGACAGCTGTGCAGAGCGAGCCACAATACTGGCCAAATCGGTCACGTTATAAAATTCAAGCCGCTGCACAATACCGAAACGGTCACGCAGTGGCGAGGTCAGCAGACCGGCTCGCGTTGTTGCCCCGACCAGGGTGAATGGTGGCAGGTCAATTTTAATCGACCGAGCCGCAGGCCCCTCGCCAATCATAATATCCAGCTGGTAATCCTCCATCGCTGGATAGAGTACCTCTTCAACATTAGGACTCAGGCGATGAATTTCATCGATAAACAGCACATCCCCCTCTTCGAGGTTGGTCAGCAGCGCTGCCAGATCACCGGCTTTCTCCAGCACCGGCCCGGAGGTGGTCTTTATTTCAGAGCCCATCTCATTGGCGATGATGTTCGCCAGCGTGGTTTTACCCAGCCCCGGTGGGCCAAAAATCAGGGTATGATCCAGCGCTTCACTGCGCGCCCTGGCAGCATGGATAAAAATTTCCATTTGCTCGCGCACGGTTGGCTGGCCTACATAATCCACCAGTGTTTTAGGGCGGATTGCTCGATCCTGTACCTCTTCCACCGGCGAGCGCACCGGCGCGATAAAGCGATCTGTTTCGATCATCTGATAACGTTACCTGAACCCTGAGCGTAAAAAGAAAGCAGCTTACCCGACCATCGACTTGAGCGCATGGCGGATCAACTCCTCACTTGGCGCGCCGGTAGCCAGCGATTTTTCGGCTGCCGCCACCGCCTTGGTAGCCTGCACGGGCTTATAGCCCAATGCCAGCAATGCACTTTCAGCCTCAGCTACCGCCTGCTCATTGACTGCCTGTTCCATTTCCAGCGGCATGCCACCGTCCAGTACAAACTCAGCAGGGTCAGACAACATGATATCTTTGACTTTATCTTTCATCTCGACAATCAACCGCTCAGCGGTCTTTTTGCCAACGCCCGGCACTTTCACCAACGCCGTAGTATCGCCATCGTGTACCGAGCGAATAAAAGCATCTGGATGAATACCTGACAGAATGGACAGCGCCATTTTTGGTCCGACCCCGTTCACCTTGATCAACGCGCGAAACAGCGTCCGCTCATCACGGTCAATAAAGCCGTACAGCAGCTGTGCATCCTCACGCACCACAAAGTGTATGTGCAATGACAACCGGGCACCGGTTTGCGGCAATTTATAAAACGTATTCATTGAGGCTTCGACTTCATAGCCGACTCCGTTCACATCCAGCAGCAATTGAGGCGGCTGTTTTTCCAGCAACTCACCGGTTAAACGTCCTATCACGACGGGTCATTCTCCTGATCTTTTTTCGGATGCGGCTCCAGACGATGGCCCGCCACCACAAATTCGGGCAGGCGCAGGTTGCCAAAAATAGCCGCCATACGCAGAATAAAAATAAACAGCATGGTTCCCAGCGCCAGATTACGCGGGTCGACATAGCCGTGCAGGCTGACATAGAGCAGCGAGCCCAGCAACGCACAGGTCACATACAATTCGCCATCACGTTGCAGCATCAGCGGCACCTGGCGGGTGATAATGTCGCGGATCATGCCGCCGGCACAACCCGTCATTACCCCCATCATCACCACAATAACGGGCGGCATGTTATAAAACATCGCCTTCTGCGCGCCCATAATGGCAAACAACGCCAGCCCCATGCCATCCAGCACCAGCAGAATCCGTCGCGGATAGCGCCAGTAACGACACAGAATAAATGCGCTAATAGCCGATAAAATCGCCGTCCACAGATAGCTTGTATCACGCACCCAGCCAATGGGATGGGCATCCATCACGATATCACGCAACGTACCGCCACCCAGCGCGGTAACAATGCCGACAACCACCACCCCCAGGATATCCAGACGCTTACCCTGGGCGGCTAGCGCACCCGTAATGGAAAACACTGCCGTGCCTACCAGTTCGGCGATATGAATAAACTCGCTGTAAATCATTACGCTCTCCGTTACAGCCGCCAACGCCCACTACTGGTACGGGTTTTACGCGCACCCGCCACTTTTATCAGTCCGACTCGGGTATGGGCATGACAGAGCGCAATTGCCAGCGCATCGGCCGCATCAGCCTGAGGTAAACCAGGCAGTTTGAGGATATTCATCACCATATGCTGCACCTGGCTTTTATCCGCACCACCGTTGCCAACCACCGCCTGCTTCACTTTACGGGCCGCATACTCATGTACAGGCAGGTCATGATTGGCTCCTACAACAACAGCCACACCGCGCGCCTGGCCCAGCTTCAACGCCGAGTCAGCATTTTTAGCCATAAAAACCTGCTCGATCGCCATCTCTTGCGGACAGTAACGTTCTATAATCTCGTCAACCCCGGCGTACACCTGCTTCAACCGCTCAGGCAACGCATCACCCTTTATCCGTATACAACCGCTGGTCACATACTCGTTGCGACCACCCACACTGTTAATAATCCCGAATCCGGTAATCCGTGAACCCGGGTCGATTCCTAAAATCAGCATCTATCTGGGCAGCTCCTGTATATATAAACAGTATTGATGGGCGATTCTAGCAGCCTTGTAGCCCACGCTGCAAAAACAAAAAAGCCGAGGACAGGCCTCGGCTTTTT
>JAIBDV010000362.1 GCA_024686055.1 Neptuniibacter sp. | reverse complement strand
GACGAGGTCATTGACGCCTGGGGCAAAGCTTATCAACAGCTGGCGGACATTCTGATTGAGGCGGAAGAAGCGGTATATGCTGCCAGCGCCAGGCAACCGGGTGGCTGGCGTGGTGAGCGTGAATTCCGGGTGGTACGCAAGCAGGCTGAAAGCGCGGTAATCTGCTCGTTCTACCTGGAGCCTGCAGATGATGGTGCTATCCCTGAGTTTAGCCCGGGCCAGTACATCACCGTTCTGACCGAGATTGCCGGTGAGCCGGTGCGCCGTAACTACAGCCTGTCGGATGCCCCTGGCACCGGCTACCTGCGTATCAGTGTGAAGAAAGAGCCTGAAGGACTGGTGTCCAGCTTCCTGCACGACCAGGTTAACGAAGGCGACAGCCTGAGCCTGCGTGCTCCGTTCGGTGAGTTTACCCTGCGTGAGAACAGCAAACCGCTGGTACTGCTGACCGGCGGTGTCGGCATTACACCGGCCATGAGTATGCTCAATGCCGCTGCCAGCTCTGGCCGTGAGATCCACTTTATTCACGCTGCCCTGAACAGCCAGGCCCACGCTTTTAAAGCCGACGTTGACCAGCTGGCGCAGCAGTATGACAACGTGCAGCCGTTCTATATCTACAATCAGCCGACCGACGATTGCCAGCCCCATGCCCGTGGCCTGATTGACGCGCAGATGATCAGCGCTCTGCTACCGCAAACCAGTGATATCGAGTTCTACTTACTGGGGCCCAAGCCATTTATGCAGGCTGCGCTGAAGATCGCCCGCAATATGGGCGTACCAGAATGCCAGACTCACTTTGAGTTCTTTGGTCCGATGGAAGCACTGGAAGCTTAACGTTCAGCGGGAATTTAATCGCTGGCCCCGGCACTGCCTTTAACGGTGCCGGGCCAGCAGTCCGGCCACCGCGCCTTTGGCCGTTTTCCCCAGTCGTTGCATCAGCTGAAAGTCTGGTGCGACGACAGCATGTTCACGCTGCAGATCATCAAGCATGGCCAGCCACAGATGGGCGGTCATCTCAGCATCCGCTAACGCCCGGTGAAAAGTGCCATCGGTCGGTAGCTGCTTATATCGCACCAGCGTCCCCAGTTTGTGATTGGGTGCCTGCTGATAGAGCCGGCGAGCGGTGAGCATTGAGCAGGCAAACGGATACGTCTGGCAGTAACCCAGCCGCGCCAGCTCGGCCTCAAGGAATTTCTGATCAAACGAGGCATTATGGGCCACCAGGTTATAGCCCTCGATAAACTGCGCAAACTCCGCCATCACCGTCTCACAGGGCGGTGCTGATGTCAGCATGGCATTGCTAATGCCAGTGTAATTCTCAATAAATCCCGATACCCGACAGCCCCGGTTCATCAACTGCTGAAAACGCTCGGTGATTATCCCGCCTTCCAGCTTCACCGCGCCAATTTCAATCGCTCGCTCCCCCTGAGCAGGCGACAGGCCGGTGGTTTCAAAATCAAGTACGATCACAGTATCCGCTGCGGTTAACGACATCATCGCTCCAGAAAACTCATTATCAGTGGCTGATCCCCACCCCGCCGACAGCCTGGCAATCAAAAGCTACTCAATCAGGTAGTTATACCGACCATTGGCCAGCCGTACACTCACTCTGATTATTAGCACAGGGCCAGTCGCGTCATGGGAATTCGGACATGAGGGTAGCATATAGATACCTGCTGGTAGCCTCCACCGCCGTGGCTCTCGTCGCCGCTGGCGGATATCAGCTAGCCTCCTTGCCCGTCAGGGTTAACACGGTATTGCAGCAGCTGGTCGATAGCATTAACAACACACCCTTACCCGATAACCTGCACCTCCATGCTAACCAGCAACAGTATCAGCGCGATCTGTTTGCCTCCTCTGGGCAGCTGGATATTAACCTGAAGGTAAATGGTGGCAGCACGCAGTATGCACTTCAATACCAGGTAGCGCATGGCATCAGCGCGCTGTTCAGTGGCATAACCGTAACCGCCAGGCTATTCAGTATCGACAGTACAATGACGGATAGAACGCACTGGAGCGGCTTTTTATTCCAGCGCGAGCCCATCCGTCTGAGTGGCATAATCAAACCGGATCGGATAGAGGTCACCGGCATTATTCCCGGCCTCAGAAGCGAAGTACCTGGTCGGTTGATCCATAGCAAACCAGCGTCTTTAACCTTCAGTGCCAGACAGCCGGGCACACAAAAACACTGGAGCCAGACGCAATTTCGTCTGCAGTTACCAGAGGTCCAGCTTTGGGAGGACAGCAGTCATGCCGAGGGGATAACGCTGACTGACCTGTGTATCAAGACAGTACAGAATAAAGCCGGTAATACACTCAGCGCCACAATGGATTCCCGCCTGTCACAGCTCGAGATAAGAAGCCCTGCCCAGCTGATTCAGCTTTCAGACCTTCAACTAACCAGCCGCACTCAGTTACAGGACAGCCTGAAGATCCTCTGGACACTGAACTTCGACCGTTTCAACAGCCGCCAGCTGCAACTGCAGAATGGCCATATGCGACTGGCACTGAACGGTATTAATGGCGATGCCGTCCGCCAGTTGATTGATGTCAGCCAGCAGGCCAGGCACTATAACTGGAGCACCGAGCACATTCGCCGTGAACATGCAGAACAACTAAGGCATCTAGGTAACCAGCTGCTAAGCCGGAATCCTCGCCTGACATTACAGGCCATGCACGTCACCGTGCCCACTTCAGGAAACAGAGTTGCCGGTAATGCCAGCTTCAACGCTGAGATTCAGCTGGATCACACCCGTCTCCCTGAAAACTTTATCAGCCAGCTGCCAGACAACAGTCAGGCCCTGGCGCAGTTATCCACCGCCCTGCTGGCAACACTCAACATCAACAGCCATGGCATAGCGACCGAGCTGGTACAGGCTCTGCTACACCCGGCAGGCCAGCCATTCAAGCAGGCGCTCGCTGACGGCAACCTCAGCTTTCAGCTGAAAAACGGTATCGCCACCCTGGACAATAGTCCGCTGCAATAAAACGCGTTTTTCATAATTATTGACCAGGGTTATCAACACAACCACCTTAACAACCCTGCGTTCTCCATTTTCAACACCTCAGGCAAGCAATTAAATGGTAATTTTCGCCATATATTCAGAAAAACATTCAACATTGCTATTGCCATGTAAAAAAATATGCGGTAGTCTCAAGTCTGTTTTGTATTAGATGCACCTTGTGTTTTTGTGGACCGTTCCTCTCAACGTTGTTTCTGCTCCAGCTCATCTGCTTTTCGTAATACATACCTGTTTATTCACACGCTCATTTTTTAGGGTGCGGATACTGCTGTCTTAAAGACAGGTAATCAGCTCAGGCTGGTATACAGGCTCTCTAGCCGCCGCTCGAATTTATTTTGATATGTTTCCGGATCATTCCCGGCCACTAATAAAGCATCGCCATTTTTAATGCGCATGATGCTCTTCAATCAGCGACGCTAAAGACAGAAATAACGACTCGACAGCACTTATTTAATGTCTGCACTGTGCGGGCAGAACGGTTCTACGCATACAAAACCCTGCTTGGCTAAAG
This sequence comes from Neptuniibacter sp., assembly GCA_024686055.1. Classification (GTDB taxonomy): domain Bacteria; phylum Pseudomonadota; class Gammaproteobacteria; order Pseudomonadales; family Balneatricaceae; genus Marinobacterium_C. The sequence goes on along the minus strand of JAIBDV010000362.1, from coordinate 90 downwards.
AAGCCAAAGAACCATTAAAAACAACAAGTTATGGAATAACACATGAACATTAAACAGAACGATATCCGCCTGATAAAACACCATAACCGT
>JAIBDV010000073.1 GCA_024686055.1 Neptuniibacter sp. | reverse complement strand
CCTCGAACAATAACAATAATGAGGTTTGGACGCTGATCGTTAACAGACTGTTGGTCATCCGGCAGGAACAATAACAATAAAGCCAGTCTGCGTGACAGCCAGCCTGCTAACGATCAGCGTTATCTCCCTTCCTGCTACTGCCTGCCCAGGCTCTATCTTTCCATTAGGCTATTAGAACCTCATGCTGTTTTCGCGTGCCAAGGTTGTGTGGTTTCTCCGGGCAATAAAAAGCCGATATGGTGATACCGGCTGTATCATTGCCATCATTTTCTTCAGTCGATGTTTATCGCTTCAGGTGCAATAGCGGCCAGCATCAGTGCTGCCCGGCCACCAATGGGGACATTGGCGTTAGGGAAGACAATCGCTTCGCCTTCGCTCTGAGCACGGTATTCTCCTGCGCTGGAGTGGGCGACACGCTCCCCCTGGTTGAAAGAGGCGAAGTTTTTTACATCCGTTGCAATATCCAGTTCGAAATCATCAGCATCTTTCAGCAGTTCGTGGCAGACATTAAAACAGATTAACTCCTGCTGCCAGTTGCCCTGACTGAAGCGACCCTCACTGATCAGTGTGCGCAGTGCCTGATTGATCAGCGCAAAGCGGCTCAGGTCGTTCTGGCCAAAGGGATAGACTTTGCCAAGTTCTAGCGTAAAGGCATGGGCACCATGCTGGTGACTGGAGGAGTAGGAGAATGTTGTTGATGGTTTGTTGGCAAACAGCAGCGCGTTGATGCCACAGGCAGCAAGGAACCCCAGCTGCTTGGCATTGCAGGGTGTGCCATGGGTGAATGGGTGTACGGCAAATTTTTCATATTCCGAACCACGAATGGCGGTATGAAGGTCGTAGTGACAGCGTTCGCTGCCCTCAGCACCCGCGCTAAAGAAGTCCGATATAGCCTGTTCCAGTTCAGCAGCACGCTGTGCTTCCCAGCAATCAAACTGAGTATGACTGGCGCTGAACAGTCGGTTCATATTGACCTGCTCAAAACGCTGGCTAAGGTTGGCGGCGACCGGATTTCCGATCAGTATCAGCAACCGGACACCAATGCGCAGTGTACCGTCCAGCAGGTCATGGATCATGTCCCGAATCAGTTCCATGGGTGCGGTTTCATTGCCATGTACACCACAAGAAAGCACCAGGTCTAAAGCGGTAGCAGGCTGGGCTGGTTCGACGGTCAGAACACCACTGGCGCTTACGGTCAGGAGGCTGCCGTCAGGCAGGGTGCGTTGAGTGATTTCGCTGATCCCGGTTGGGTTATCCAGGGTATAGCGGAGAAAATCGGACTCGGTAAACCGGCTCATAAACACCTCTTCAAACGGACAAAATTCTGCACCCTATAGTAATAAGATCGACCCTGTGATGCAGTTGCCTGGTCGCCTGGGTTCAAATGCTGGCGCTATATTGCAGTTTATTGTTTATTCCGACCATTTGGCCGCGGTTTTACCTGTAATTCAGCCCCTTCTGCGGTAAGCTGCACGCCCGCCTGTCAGGCACCGCATTGCGCGCTATCCAACTTGAGAGTACACCACATGAGCTTTACCTCGCTTGGGCTGTCTGCCCCCATTCTTGATGCTGTTGCAGAACAGGGTTACGAAACACCTTCGCCGATTCAGGCGCAGGCGATTCCGGCCGTGCTGGAAGGGCGGGATGTTATGGCGGCAGCGCAAACAGGCACCGGTAAAACGGCGGGCTTTACCCTGCCATTGCTGGAAATTTTGCGACTGGGACCAAAGGTTCAGTCTAACAATGTGCGTGCACTGGTACTGACGCCGACCCGAGAGCTGGCATCTCAGGTTGCGGAAAGCGTAGATACTTACAGTAAGAATCTGCCACTGACCTCGACTGTGGTATTTGGTGGGGTGAAAATCAACCCGCAGATGATGAAACTGCGTCGTGGTGTTGATGTCCTGGTAGCGACCCCCGGCCGTCTGCTGGATCTGTATAACCAGAAGGCTGTGACATTCAGCCAGCTGGAAGTACTGGTGCTGGATGAAGCGGACCGGATGCTGGATATGGGCTTTATCCATGACATCAAAAAGATCCTGGCAGCGCTGCCTAAGCAGCGTCAGAATCTGCTGTTTTCGGCGACATTTTCCGATGATATCCGCCGCCTGGCTAAAGGCCTGGTGCATGATCCTGTTGAAATTTCCGTTACGCCGCGTAACACCACAGCGACCACCGTTGAACAGTGGATCTGCCCGGTAGATAAGCGTCAGAAGCCGAAACTGCTAATCGACCTGGTACACCAGAATGAATGGCAGCAGGTGCTGGTATTCACCCGTACCAAGCATGGCGCGAACCGCCTGACTCGCCAGCTGGAAGAGGCCAAGATCACTGCGGCCGCGATCCACGGTAATAAAAGCCAGGGTGCCCGTACCAAGGCGCTGGCCAATTTCAAAAACAACAGTATCCGGGTGCTGGTTGCGACGGATATTGCCGCCCGTGGACTGGATATAGACCAGCTGCCGCAGGTGGTTAACTTTGACCTGCCTAACGTAGCAGAAGACTACGTTCATCGTATTGGCCGTACTGGTCGTGCGGGTGCCAGTGGTAAAGCAGTGTCTCTGGTCTGTCTGGATGAAGTTAAAGAATTAAACTCGATTGAACAGCTGATTGGTCAGCACCTCAAACGTGAAGATATGCCGGGCTTTGTGCCGGTCCACCCGCTGCCTGAGTCGCGTCCGTTGCGCGCTGGCGGGGCGAAAAGACCGAAGAAGCCAAAAGCCCCACATACCGAGCATAAAGATGGCCAGCGTTCAGCTGAAAATGCCTCTGGTCATCAGCCGGGTGGTCGTCGTCGCAGCAATACGACGGGTGCTAATAAGGGCAGCACCGGTGGTGAAGGTCAGCGTCGTAGCGGCGGCGGTCAGGGCGAAGGTCGGGTCGGCAATCGTCGTCAGGGCCAGGGTGCTAACCGGGCGGCATCGGGTGCTGGCCAGCAGAACCGTTCCGGGAATCGTTGAGACTGAACTGACTGACTGAAGCGATGCTTCAGCTGTCAGTATGTAAACGCAGTAAAGCCAGCCTTGTGCTGGCTTTTCTATACCTGTGATTTTATTGCTGTTATAACTTTCTCTGTGCCTGTGCCTGAAATTTGTATTTTTGAAAGGATAATATTTATGTCGATGGAGCTGATACTGGCGTTTGTGCTGGCGGCAATTGTGTTAAGTGTGTCGCCCGGTGCAGGGGCAGTGAATACCATGAGCAATGGTTTACGTTATGGCGTAAAGCGCACGGTACCGGCAATTCTGGGGCTGCAGCTGGGGCTGGCCGCGCAGATCCTGATTGTCGGCGTGGGGCTGGGGGCGTTGCTGTCGTCTTCGGCGCTGGCCTTTGTGGTGCTCAAGTGGCTGGGGGTAGGCTATCTGATCTGGCTGGGGATTCAGAAATGGCGTGAAGCACCGACTCTGCTTTCCTCTGCTGATGAACAAATGGGAGTGGGCTGGCAGCGGTTCTGGGCGGCTGCTCTGGTGAACCTGCTTAACCCGAAGTCGACGATTTTCCTGCTGGCATTTCTGCCACAGTTTCTGGTGCCAGCTGAACCACAGGGACCGCAGTTTCTGATTATGGGTACGATTCTGCTGAGTGTGGATACCCTGGTAATGCTGGGGTATGCCTCACTGGCGGCATCGCTCAAAGGCTGGTTTCAGAACCCGGCGCGACAGAAACTGCAGAACCGGGTGTTTGGTGGGATGTTTGTCGCGGCGGGTAGCGCGCTGGCCAGCGTCAGCCGCTAGATGTATCCCGCTGCAGCGGACTGGGGTTAGAAATAACGCTCAACACTGAGTTGCAGGTGGTCATCCTGGCGTAGCGCGTAGCTGGGGTCGACAGCTGTATCTGACTGAAAAAAGCGGCCATCCAGGCTGATCTTCCAGTTATCTCCCACCCGCCGACTGGCTTCAACCAGCACGCTGGTGCTGTCATGGTCAAGGTCATGGCTGATACCGGCCAGCAGCTCGCTGCTCTGGGCATCATTGAGGGTAAAGCGGCCCCCGAGAAACAGGTCATTCTGATTCTGACCGCCGCGGGTGCCGCGTTCATCCCAGCCATACTCGACCAGTACCCCCAGATCAGCCGCACTGTCCTGCAGGCCGTAGAAGGTGTATTCCACACCGGCCTGAGCTGCCAGATAGTCATTGCGCACCGTATCGCGGTGGATTGCTTCAAACTTCCATAGCCAGCTGTCTACGGTAGCCTGAATATCCACACCCAGCTGGTCCATCTGTTCATACAGGGGGACCAGTACAGTGTCACCATTGCTGTTTAGCTGAGGTGTCAGGATCGGGTCGCGGTTGGTACCGTGAAACCAGTACAGGCCAACATCCAGAACATCCACCGAGTGACTCCAGCGAATGGCGGTGTCCAGGTGCTTTTCCCTGGCGCCGGACTCGTACTGCGCGGCATCGGTATCGACCACCAGACCACTGCGCAGACGGCCGTCGGCACCGGGGAAGGTGCGCTCACGGAAGCCTGGTAGCAGGTACAGGTCGACGATGCCCCAGTCCTTTACCAGCGACAGGTTAATCATGGCCTGGCCCAGCTTGTCTTCGCCGTCGATATCTTCAACGCCGTCGGTCTGGTTGATGACATCGACCAGATGCTGGAATTCGGTGACCCCCCAGAACACTTTGCGCAGGCCAGCGCGCAGCTCCCAGTCATCGCTGACATGGAGCCAGCTCAGCTCACGGATATCACCGTGGCTGCGCTCGTCATCATGCTGATCCAGCCGTAAAAACGGGGTAAAGGTCAGACTGTCGTCGCCATTATTCCATTCCCAGTACAGTTCGGGTTCCACGCTGATAGACAGATTGGTGGTCTGGCTCTGGTCACTGAACTGCGCATCCTGGCTGAAATAACGCAGCTCACCGGTCACTTTACCGGCCAGTTCGTAATCAGCCAGCCCGGCTGCAGCCAGCCCCGGCTGGGCGGCAATGGCCGCTGCCAGCAGGGTGGTGTATAGCGTCGCTCGCTTCATCTTAACGCGCTCGCTTGAGAGTGTTTTTATTGAAGTCTTTGTCTTTAAGACCGGTCTGGAACTGGTAGTTCGCCCAGATCAGGTCGGTGCTTTTACCGGTCTGGTGGTTGACCATATTCTGGCTGTCAGCGCGCCAGTGCTTGCCCAGATACTGCTGGTAACCGGTAGAGCTGAGGGTTTTCAGCAGGCTGTTTTTACGGTCGTAGAACTCCACTTTCAACATTCGGTACTCGGCCTGGTCGATCCACACCTGGCGGCGGGTATAGCCGGAGTTTTTATCTGCCGGGTACTGTTCAACGACGAAACAGGTGCCGCTATTACAGGCTTCATCGCGCAGATATTTATAACTGTATTTCTCAATCTCGAATGAGCTGAGATCTTCATAAGAGAACTCGGAGCCCATAAAAGGCCCTGACTTGTTACGCGAGGCGATTCGCTTGACCCGCTTTAGCGCCGGCAGGTACAGCCACTGGTCATCCGCGCCGACGGCATGGGAGAAACTGAGGAAGTTGGTGCCTTTTACATCACGCGGGCGGTCGAACATGGTCAGGCTTTTATCGCCATCATCCAGCACTTCCAGTGATTTCATCCGGATTTCGCGAATACTTTCCTGACCCTGTTTGTTACGCAGCACCATTTTCATCTCGGCCTGCATATCACCCCAGCCAGTGTCACGGGCTTTGGCTTCTTTCGAGATGGCCAGGCCTTTTTCTTCAGCCGTTTCGGCCAGTACCAGTACCGGGCTGGTCAGCAGAGCAGCGGCCAGCAGGGTGTTAAGCGGCTTTGTGAACGATGTCATCGTGGTGTCCTTCGCTAGAATCGGGTGTTGTTGGTGTTGCAGTCTGGGGCGCGCCTGAATCATCGCCATCGAGCTTCATCAGCAGTGGCGGCAGGAACAGGAAGTCGACAATCAGAGCAATCATAATGGTCAGTGCGGTCAGCAGTCCCATATCGGCATTGAGTTTGAAGCTGGACTGCGCCAGTACCATAAAGCCTGCAACCAGTACCAGGGTGGTAATCCACAGTGCCCGGCCAACGCTGGCGAAAGCATAACGGACGGCGGCAACACTGTCTTTACCCCGTTCACGGCGGGCGTACAGGTACTTGCTGAGGAAGTGGACAGTGTCATCCACCACGATACCCAGCGTCATACCGGCAACGACGGACAGGGCAAGGCCAATCTGCCCGTCAATCAGATACCACAGGCCAAAGCCCATCGCAGCCGGTGCCAGATTGGGTAGCAGGCTGATCAGACCAAAGCGGACGGAGCGCAGGGCAAAGCCCAGCATAATGGAGATCAGTACCAGTGCCACTGAGGTGCCGATCAGCATGCTCTGAATATTACGCTGGCCGATATGGGCGAACATCAGGTTCGGGCTGGCGATATCGACGTTGTACTGCGGCGCATTGTTGGCAAACCAGTCGGCGATCCGGTCTTCGACCTGGATCATCTCGTTGCTGGTCAGGTTTTGCAGTGTGGTAATGATCCGGGTGGCGGACTTGTCGACGTTGAGCTGATTATTCAGATCCAGCCCGTACGGCAGTGACATCTCGTACAGCAACAGGTACTGCGCCGACAGCTCGCGGTCGGTGGGCAGCTTATAGTAGCTGTCGTCATCGCCGTGCATGTTCCTGTTCAGGCGCTTAAGAGTGTCAGACAGGGTGTTAACGTGATCCACCTCTGGCTGGGCGCGCAGCCAGCTGCTGAACTCACCGATCACGTTAAGAAACTCAGGGGCATTGATACCACTGCTTTCTTTGCTGTCGATGGCGATCTCCATACTGGTCATGCCTGACATGTTGTCCTGCATAAAGTCGGTGGAAATACGGAACGGCACGGTGGTATCGAAGTATTTTACAAAGTCATCATTAAGTTTGTTCTGCGGCATAAAGGCGACCATCGCCAGAATAACCACGCTCATGGCAGGCAACAGCATCCGGCGGTTGCCGATAACAAAGATGGAGACTTTATCCATCAGGTCGTGGTCACCTTCTTCGGTGACGCGCACTTTGATCGGTAGCAGGCGCAGCAAGGCCGGGAACAGGGTGACGGAGAACAGGAACGCCAGCATTACCCCGATGGCCACCATATTACCCAGATCACGGAACGGTGGTGAGTCGGAGAAGTTCATGCTCAGGAAGCCTACCGCCGTGGTCAGGCTGGTCAGCAGGATCGGCTGGAAGTTGATCTTCAGGCTGTCGAGGATAGCCTGTTCTTTTTTAACGCCCTGACGCATCTCGTAGAACATGGTGGTCAGAATGTGGATACAGTCAGCGACTGCCAGGGTGAGGATCATGGTCGGGGCGCTGGCGCTGGGGCCGGTCAGATAGAAACCCATCCAGCCCGCCAGTCCCATGGTACCGACGATAGAAAAGGCGATGACCATGACGGTGGCGAAGCTGCCACTGAAAGTGCGCAGCAGCACCATCATCGCCAGCACCACCATGCCAAACATCAGTGGCACCAGGGTGGCACTGTCGTTAAGTGAAGACTCGGCGAAGCTGTTATTCATCATCACGATGCCAGACAGATGCACGGTCATGCCCGGGTTCGCCGCTTCAAATGCGGCTTTCATCGCCCGTACTTTGGTGACGACCTGGGGCACCTCTTCAACCGGGTTAATACCGGGCAGCTGTACGGTGATATTGACCACCGTGACATGAGCCTGATCAGAGATCAGTTTGTTCAGCAGCTGGGGCTCGCCCAGTGCAATCTGCTGTAACCGGGGCATATCCGCATCGGTGATGGTGGTTGGATCCAGCACCAGGTCCTCGACGATCATATCGTCGTCTTCGGCACGGGTGTGCTGGAAGTTGGTGATGGAATCTACCCGGGTAGAGAAGGGAACCTGCCAGCCTTCATCGGTCAGCTGGTAGATTGCGGTCAGGGTTTGGGGTGTAAACACCTTACCGTCGTCGGGGGCAATGATAAACGCGACGTTGTCGCTCTTGTTATAGACCTGCTGCATCGCCTCGAAGGCTTGTAGCTGGGGGTTATCTTCGGAGAAGAATACCCGGTAATCCGACTTGAATACCAGTTTTTGCGCCCCGGCAGCGGCAGCCACAACCAGTGCCAGGGTGAGCAGAATCACCAGCACCGGGTGGTTAAGCACCGCACGGAAAAGTTTATTTTTCATGTAATTCACCGTCTTTGACGAATCGTCATTGTTTCGCCATTAAAAAAGCGGTCACGCCAGAAAGCGCCGCTGTGCGTCCTATAACCGGGGCGTACAGCAGATCTGTTCAGTTGCGTGACGATTCGTCAAAAATAAACGTAAACGGTTTTCAGTGCAACTCTCTAATAGGGTAGAAAAGCTCAATGTTGTGTTGCCACAATCGTACAGGTCAGGGCTTTTGGTGGCAGTTTTTATACCCTCTGCCAGGCTGAATAGACATACAAAATAGCATTGAAGGGGGGCGCTATGTGTTGGACAGGCAGGCTGGTAGCAGTATTTATTTGGTGGTTACTCAGTAGCGCGAGCGTACAGGCGAGTGGTCTGGTGGTGGGTGGTGGGGCGATTGCTGAACAGGACAGCGGTGCCGCTGCGATGCTGCAGCTGGCCGTTGAGCAGGATCCGCTTCAGGAGCTGGGGGGCGTCCAGCTATACAGTGGCGCGCTGGTGGCCGAGCAGGATACCTGGTATTTGCACGGCGGTCTGGCAAAATCGTTTGAATTGCCGGGATATTGGAGCTGGGGGGCGGGGTTGAGTGCTGGTGTTTACCACAGTAACCATCCGCAGCTGGATCTGGGTTACGATATTGAATTTATGACCCGGTTATATCTGGACTATGAATTGTCGGTGGAGCAATCATTGCGGCTGGAGGTTGGTCATCTGTCTAACGCTGACCTTGGCGATGATAATCCGGGTACGGAGTTTATTTTACTGAACTGGATATTCCGACTCTGAGCGCTGGTCAGCACTGGCTGATGCTGGAGCAAGACAATAAGTGCGCCGACGATTCTTTTACAGCTTTAACGGTCGGCTTTGCTGCTCCAGCAGAGCCATTTCGGTGCTAAAAACCTCGGCTTTCAGCAGATTAATCAGCTGGGCCGTACGGTCTGGGTCAGATAGCGGTTGCCAGTTCAGGCCGTCCAGTACCAGGTTACAGTTGGTGACAACTGCCCGTTCCAGCAGCATGTTGTTACGGGTACCACAGCGTTCAACATTTTCCGATAGCAGGGAGATGGTGCCAAAACCGATTGACCAGAAAGCAAAGGTGACCTCCTGAGGGGACATGCCATGGGTCAGGGTCAGATCATGGTCGGTCATTGCCTGTTGCAGCACCTGCGAAACCAGGTTAAGCAGCCGGTTATCCAGGTCCAGGTGCTCATTCTGGCGCGCCGGTGAGGCTTTCTCGCTGACTGACGGTGTTTTCGCGGTGATAACCAGCATAAATTTGTCGGGGTAGAGGTAGGCATACAGCATGTAGGCAAAGCCGACTGCCAGCATCCGGTTCCGGCTGCAGCTCTTAATGCTCAGGGCGCGCTGAAACATAGCGACAAGGTCCTGCATACTGCTATTACACAGCCCAATTAGCAGATCCTCTTTGCTGCTGAAATGGTTGTAGACCGTGCCTTTGGAAAACGGCACCTGAGCAACCACTTTATCCATCGTCAGTGCGGTAGTACCGATCTGATTAATCAGCTGCTGTGCAGCATCAAGGATGGTCTGCTCGCGGGCGTGAAGCACCGTATCGTCGAGTAATTTTGGGCTCATCAAGGACCTGTGTTATTAGCTGGAGCGGTGTGGATTATAACCCGCGCAGGGCGATTGAATGTATGACGGTAGAGGGCTACCGTACTGAGTCAGTGTGGTGTCATCTGTGTCAGCAACACATTGAGCTGCACCAGTCGTTCAGAAAAGCCGGCCAGGTCCTGGTCAAATTGCTCAACATTTGCCTTTAGTCGCAGCAGTTTGTGCCACAGTGGCTGAGGTATATCAGCCTGTTCTGCTGTGTCGAGCTGGTGGAGGCTGAGTGTGCGTCGGCCGTTACTACTGATCAGTGTAATGGGTTGCTGCAGTAATTGCTGCAGTTGTGCGCGCATGGCGGTGACGTCATTGATATCGGGTACCCGTGTTTCATCCGCGAGCCAGTGCTGTACCTGAGTACGGCAGACCGCCAGGTACTG
>JAIBDV010000363.1 GCA_024686055.1 Neptuniibacter sp. | reverse complement strand
GTATCCAGTAACAATTTTGAGGTGAAGCCTAACAGCTTAATTGTATGCCGTCTCGCTTACACGAACAGACTAAACAAGAAAGGGGAACCGTACCTATTTGGTATACCGTGGTTTCCTACGTACATTCGGCTCCATCTCCTTGGGCAATTCGAGAAACGCGCTGATCTGATAATTCGAGCCAGCAGAAAAAGGCGACACTCCTTGGTAACTGCCTAATTCTAAACACTTTCATAATCGTAACACCACGATATTCTCTGCTTCTTTAGTCTCATTTTCTATGCGTGTTCCAAGGAGCAACCAATACACTGTATATACATCCAGAAAACAGTATTTCTGAAGCACCGCCTGGCTAGCCGAATAATGTTCACATCCCTGCCCATCCGATGGCTGATCGCGAGCAAGCTCGCTCCTACACACTATCAGGTACTTCGCAGGAATCGGTTGGTTGACGATCCGTCGCTTTGTGTTCGCCAAAACGTCCTGGCCAGGCTTTCTCCAGCCTACCCCCATTATTGGTTGAGCTGAATGGTCAGTTCGGTGAAGTGCCAACCACTTAGCCGCCGCTATAGCGTTGAAAACTTGCTAGCTGAGGTGCTGGTAAGTGTGGCGATTTGATTTTGGTGGTTATCAGAATGATGGTGCTGAAATCTGGTGGAAGCTCAGCCTCTCTGTGGGACCGGTGTCCACACCGGGAAGCTTTTAGCACTTGCCATACCCCAGAGCAGGTCAAAGGCTTCCAGCTGAGGACAGCTGTCCCACAAAACATCATATTTTCTAAGGCCCTGTGGTACCCCCTGTCCTGTGAGGCCTGTGTTTCCAAGGCAGATCAAGGGCTTTCTGCTGGGGATTTATACCCAAAGGGTGCAGTTGCCCCATAAAGGCAATGCTCTGTGGGGGTCTCGGCCTGATTACATCAGCCTTCAGCCACCGGCCTTGATGCGCACGCCGCCTACCCAGCGGTCCCGTGCCATTAGCTGCCGGTAATCGAGCTGGCCCGCCAGCACCGCGCGGCCGGTGTCGGTAATGCTGACGAGGTAGGTTGGCCAGCGCTCAGCTGTTTTTTCTATGCTCACCAGCGGCTGCGACGCTTCGCCCAGCTGCCGTACAATCGACCAGAACATCAGGTCACCCAGCCAGGGCAGCGGTTCCAGTTCTCGCATATAGCGGCTAAACAGGCGGCCTACGGGTATGCTCTGTTCACCGGCCAGCAGTTTCAGCGCCAGGGATTCTGTCAGGCTGAGGCCCGTCACCGGGTCCGGCAGTTCTTCAAGGTGGCGTCGCAGTGCATTGGCCATCATCGGTATGGCGGGCGTGCCCTGTTCTGCGATTTTCCTCAGTGCATCCGGGGTGTCTGCACAGAGTGCCAGCCAGACCTGTTCACCCAGCGCAAGCTGGGCCTGGGTTACTGGCTTGCGCTCGTTCAGCCACAGGTAACGAATTAACTCGGGGGAGAGCTGGCCAATGCCAATAAAATCTTCAACGCCGGGGATCTGGTCAACACAGATCATCTCCAGCACCACATCGGGCCGGTTGCGATAAACGTAAGACAGCAGGAAGGCCAGGATCAGCTGGTCGAAGCTGTCATGTTCAAACCAGAACACCACCCGCCGCCACTGTTCCAGTTTGAACAGGCCTTCGTAGCTTGGCAGTGCTCGTGCTCGCACATCGTTCAACGTCATCTCATAGGCCTGGGCGGCAAACTCATAACGCATTTTGATGAACGGCTCTATCGGCAGATCATGTACCGGCCCCTGGCAAAACGGATCGGAGAATTCAAGAAACACACCGGAAAAGCCAATCAGCTCCAGCGCATGTTTAATGTCGGTGCCGCAGCGGATATGCAGGGTTGCAGCGTCATCGGTGACCGGGCCTGCCAGCGCAAGGCTATCGATATGGGCTTTCATCGCGGGCCAGCTATCAAAGCTGTTTTCCCGTGCGATCACCAGCTGGCAGTGGGTTAATCTGATTTCGCCGGGTTGTAACGCTGATCCGCGTGGATGGGAGCGTTCTATGCGCTGCAAGGCATCTGGCGCTGATTTCTGAACCTGCTTAAACAGCTCTTTGGCGCGTTTTTTCTGCTGTTCCAGGTTCAGCTTGCCATGGAAGCAGTCACGGGGTTTTGCAGGCGAGGATAATTTTTGAATAGACATACGAACTCCGAAAGATCATTCAGCCCGCGTCCGCATAACAGGCATGGATTGCCGTATGCACAGCAATCATTTCGGTTTTTCGTACTCAATGTGAAGACGGGCGCAGCCCTTTCCGCGAACATGGATGCCAACAGGCATGGGCGAAATATAAAGAGTTAGCCGTTCGGATTCAAGTTATCCCGGTGAAAGGCTTTTGCCCTAAGAGCAGATCAGGGGCTTCCAGCTGAGGATTTATGCCCGGAGGGTGCAGCTGTCCCACAGAAAAGCGTCGCAGTGTCGGTTTCCTCTCAGCTTTACTTTTCTTTACAGCCCCGTTACGTATCTCAAAACAGCGGCACTTTACAATGCGGGCACTTTTTTCAGGTGTTGCAAAGGAACCGCGTTATGAAGCTGATCACCCGTCCATGGTCTACCCCGCTGGTAATTGCCAGCTCCGTTATTGTTACCGTCAGTGGGGTGATGATGTTTTTTCACCTGGCTGATGGGCTGGTTAAGGGGGCCCATGAATGGCTGGGGTTGTTATTTGCTGGCGGGATGTTGCTGCATATTCTGAACCACTGGCCCACTTTCAAGCGCTATTTTTCCCAGCGGATGGCGGTGGTGATTATGTCAGTGGTGATGCTGGCGGGTACCGGGTTTATTACTGCCAGTGCGATGAATGGGGGCAAGAACCCTGTACGGCTGGTTGTGGATCAGGTACTGGAGCTGCCGTTGAGTCGATTGGCGCTGATGCAGGATCGCAGCCTGGCTGAGATTGAGCAGGTGCTGGCGACGGCAGGGATTGAGGCCGGTGCGGATAGCACGCTGGAGGGGCTGGCGCAGTCTAACCAGCGCCATCCGTTCGATCTGGTTGAGCTGCTGTTTGTTCAGGAGAGTGTTCGCTAGGTAACGAGGCAGTCATATCACCTGGGAAGTTTCTAGCAAGTGTTCATGAATGGATGATGCCTTGAGAAAAGATCAGGAGCAGATCAAAGGCTTCCCGGTGAGGACACCGGTCCCACAGAAAGCGTCGTCGTTGCTAACCTCTGGTGTATTCGCTGATCTGGGGAGCCGGTGTGCCCTTCAGGTATAAACCCTCACCGGGAAGCTATGAGTGGTTGCTCTGATATGTCTAATCGCACAGAAAGGATCAGGAGCAGATCAAGGGCTTCCCGGTGAGGATTTATGCCCGCAGGGTGCACCGGTCCCACACAAGAGCACTACTTGCCGGAGTCCTGTGGGGCAAGCGCCCCACAAGCACATCATGCAATCAACTGAACTTAACCTGCCGAAGCCTCTGTCACTGGCTGAACAATGCCCCGGCGGCTGTAGATGAACAGGCCAAGGAAGACGGCCAGACCAGCCAGGCTGATCAGCAGTTCATTGTGTGGCCACAGCATGGCCACGGCGCAGATGCCACTGAGTACGCGTAATGCGATGTTCAGTGGGCCTTCCAGGTAACCTTCCATCAG
>JAIBDV010000007.1 GCA_024686055.1 Neptuniibacter sp. | reverse complement strand
GGCGCGACTGAATGGATTCGCGCAGGTGGTCGGTGAGGGTGGTACTGAATTCCATAACTGATCTGTCCTGAGTCTGAATCACAATGAATGCAGTATGTGCCAGGTGAGGGTATGAAACATTGCCGTGGGTCAGGCGGGTGGTTGGCGCGGTTATGGTATTGAGACGTTGTCGATTGAGGCTGCCTGTTGCAGGCAACCTCACTGGCATGGTGAAGGCCGGGTGAAGTGGTTAGCGGGTGATCACGGGCATCTCAGCCCATCCGCGCGAGTGCAGCATCTCGCAGCCATCGTCGGTGATCAGGATATTTTCTTCGTGCACCATCATCTTGCCGGGGGCAAAAGTCATGCCCGGTTCCAGAGTCAGAATCATGCCGGATTTGAGGGTGACATCACCGCCTTCCACATTAGAAGGCCACTCGGTCAGCTGCATCCCCAGGCCATGACCCATACGGCCCACATCGTTGCCCAGCGCACCGGCCTGTGCCAGTACATCCCACATCGCTTGCCAGACATCACCGGTGGTACGGCCCGGTGCGGCGGTGGCCAGCCCCGCCTCAGTGGAGCGGTAGACGGCATCGTGGGCCTGCTGGCTGGCCTGGTCGGCGTGGCCAAAGGCATAGTTGCGGTCAAAGTCACTGAAGTAGCCATCGTAGTTGGCACCGGTGTCGATAATCAGCAGGTCACCGTCACCCAGCACCCGGTCGGTAGGCCCCATAATAATATTGTCGTAGCCGCCCTGGCCGGAGGCTGAAATCAGGTAAGGGCAGCTGTCTGCCCCCAGCCGTAGCATCTCCATATGCATTAGTTTACAGGCTTCACGTTCGGTCATGCCGATCCGTAGCTGCTGTTTGAGGTAATCAAAGCCGGCCGCCGTGACGTTGCAGGTAAAGCGGGTTTTCTCAATTTCGGCAGCGGATTTTACGCTGCGAATATTCCGTACCAGCAGTGATACATCGACCATCTCGCGGCTGCTCAGCTGGTGCTGCAGGCTGGCGAAATTGGTGGCGGGCATCCGCAGGTGAGTTTCCGGGCCCAGCATGGCACCAATCCGTTGGTAGCGGCTGGAATGTTCGGCCAGTGCCTGGCTGAGCAGGCTGATACCATCGTCTTCAGGGCGTGGTGCGGGCCAGCTGCGAACATCGTCAATCCAGCTGTCATCAAAGCCAGCAACACCGATCTCCGGTACCACGGCAATTGGCTTGCCGCTGGCGGGAATCACCAGAAACCAGGGCCGGGTCGGGCTTTCCCAGAACTGGGATTTAAAACCACTGAAATAGCGGAACTCCGGTTCGGTACAGAAAAATACCGCATCGATCTGCTGTGCCGCCATACCCTGTTGCAGGGCGGCGGTACGCTGTTCAAATTCACGCTGGGCAAAGCCGCGGGGTGGTGCAATCAGGTCAGTCATAGGTCGGTCTCTTAGTGTCATGCCGCAGCATCAGTTAAAGGCGATATCGCGCAGCAGCAGGGCGATGCCAGGGAAGAAAATCAGCAGGGCGGACATCACCGCCAGCAGCAGGAAGAACGGCAGGGTGCCACGGATCACTTCCAGGTAAGGCTTATTAAAGATTGCAATGGCGGTGAAGATATCGCAGCCAAACGGCGGCGTGGCTGAGCCGATGGCCATCTGCAGGGTGACCATAACACCGACCAGAATCGGGTCGATATCGGCCGCTTCGATCACCGGGACAAAGATCGGGGTCAGCAGTAGCAGCACCACCAGTGAGTCAACGAACATACAGCCGACGAAGAAGGCCAGGGCGATGATAAACAGGATGTACTCCTGTGAAGCATCTTCCAGTGCCAGCGGGGCAAGCAGTTCCTGTGGAATCTGCTCAAAGGAGATGTACCAGGAGAAGGCCTGACCCACGCCCACCAGGATAAACACCACCCCGGTAATCAGGCCGGTGCTCAGGGCGGCGTCGAGGATATCTTTCAGCCCCAGCTGGCGGTAGATCACACACTCGATCACGATGGCGTACAGTACCGAGAAAGAAGCGGCTTCGGTCGGGGTGATTGCACCGGAGTAGATGCCGCCGATAATCAGTGCCGGGAAGCCCAGTGGCAACAACGCCTGGCGGATTGCGGCCCAGCGTTCACTGCCGCTGGCTTTGGGTTGCAGGGCGATTTCGTCACGGTGGATTACGCTGTATACATAGCTGTAACCGGAGAACAGCAGGGCCAGTACCAGGCCCGGGCCAATGCCAGCGATAAACAGCTCGCCGACGCTGGCGTTGGCCAGGGTGCCATACAGAATCAGGCCGATGCTCGGTGGGATCAGAAACGCAATATCGCTGGCATTGATGATCAGCGCCATCACGAAGCTGTCTTTGTAGCCAGCCTGCAGCAGTTTGGGCCGCATAATCTGGCCAACCGATACCACGGTCGCCTGGGTGGAGCCGGAAACAGAGCCAAACAGGGTACAGCTGATACAGGTGGTAATCGGCAGGCCACCACGCAGGTGGCCGACAAAGGACTCAATCAGCTTGAGCAGGTGGCTGGCGGTGTTACCACGGGTCATGATATCCGCCGCCAGAATAAACATCGGCACGGCAATCAGCGCGTTGGGCGAGATACCGGTGACGACTTGCTGAACCAGAACGTCAGGGGAGACATCCGAGAAATGCAGCAAACCGATCAGTGCGCCAATGGCCAGTGGCACCACCATCGGGAAGCTGAGCAGTAACAACACCACCATCACACTGACCAGTGCGAAGGTGATGACGTAGATATCCAGTTCGCCAGCGATGGCGTCGGAAAAAAGCTGAAACAGAGAATCCATCGATCAGTACTCTTTTTGTTCGATCAGGCCGTCAGAGATGTACACCTCTTTATGCAGCAGGTTGAGCAGAAAGCAGGACAGGTATTGCAGGCCTGCCATAAAAAAGCCCAGTGGAATAATGCTGTAGACCAGATAAACCGGGAACTGTAGCGCTGGACTCAGGCGGTTCAGATCTTTAAGTTCCAGTACGTAGAACACGGCCTGCCAGGCCAGATAGAACATCAGCAGGCTGGTGGTCAGGGCGATGATCAGGGTGACGACCTTACGGCCTTTCAGGTTGAGCATGTCGTAGAAGGCCGTCATGCGAATATTACGGCCTTTACGTACGGCGTAGGCCATGCCGATAAAGGTCACGCTGACGATCAGAAACTGATTCAGCTCTTCGGCGAAAAACAGGCTCTGATTGAAAAAGTAACGGCCAAAGGCGTTGGCGTTGGAGTTAAGCATCATCACCAGGATGGCGGTGATAAGCATTGCAGCTTCAGCTTTTTCGGTGAAGCGATTGATGCGGCTGAGCAGGTGGGTCATAGCGGCGTCCCCCGGTAAGCTTCCGTCCCTGGAAGCGCTGGCTGGGTATTATTGCGCGGCGGTTGCGGCTTCAACTTCGCTGATCAGGCTGGTGAGAATTTTCTTGGCACCGGCCCGGGCGCTGGCCTGGTCGGCACTGTCATAGGCGTTGGCAACGACATCGTAGTAGGTCTGATGCAGGCCTTTACTCAGCTCTTTAAAGCGCGCGCGCTCTTCGGCCGTCAGGGTGATCACCTGCAGATCCGGCCGTTCCTGACGGATTTTAGCCATGTTGTCAGTATTGATCTTCAGCTGATAATTGTAGGCAGCTTTGTCGGCTGCTTTGGTCGCTTTCTGGATCATCGCCTGTTTCTCAGTGCTCAGGCCGTTGTACCACTTGCTGTTGGTAGAGAAGGTACCGACGTAGGGCTGCTGGCCTGGGAACATCAGGTAATCCTGCACTTCATGCCATTTCGCGTTGTAGATGAAGTACACCGGGTTCACCATGCCATCGATGGTTTTCAGCTGCAGTGAACCATATACCTCACCCCAGGACAGTGGCGTCGGGGTTGCGCCAAAGGCCTTGTAGGTTTCTACCGGAATGGTGGAGGTGAAGGTACGGATCTTCTGGTTGTTGAAATCTTTCGGGCTGCGGATCGGCTTGTTAGCACCCCAGGCCATCTCGCCTTCGGACATCATGGACAGCAGTTTGAGGTTCACCTTTTCAAACTTGGGTGCCAGATCCTGGTAGATGGTTTTGCTGCCGGTCAGCACCTTGTGGACAACTTTCTCATTGGTGCCCATCACATAGGGCAGGCTGATCGCCTGGACTTCGGGTACGTAGGAGCCCAGGTGGCCGGTGCCTACTGAGACAAACTGGATGGTACCTTTGGCCGCGAGCTCGACAATGTCGTTCTCGGTGCCCAGCTGACCGTAGTAATAGATGCGGACTTTGATATCGCCGTCGGACTCTTCCTTGATGACACGGGCAAACTCTTTGGCATAGGCATCCTGGACATCTTTTTTGTCTTCTTCGGAGGCAAATTTCCAGGTTTCAGCCTGTACGTTGACAGATAAACCCAGGCCGAGGGTCAGTAAAGCGGTCATCAATTTAGACATGGTAAATCCTCATAGGTGTCGGCGCCGGGCCGACATTTTATTTTTGTTTTAAGAATGACTGCGATGCCATCAGTGCGTGTTCAGCGCAGCTGGTTATGCACCAGCTGGACCCAGTACTGCGCACCCAGTGGCAGAATCCGGTCGTTAAAATCATAGTTGGGGTTGTGCAGGGCGCAGCCGCCGACGGAGTCGACGCCATTGCCCAGCAGCACATAGCAGCCGGGTTTGACCCGCAGCATGCTGGAAAAATCTTCGGAGATGGTGAACGGGTCACAGCTGCCATTAACGTTGTCAGCACCGAGCACCTGCTGGGCTGCATTGATCGCCGCTGTGGTTTCCGTTGCGCTGTTTACCGTTGGATAGAAGGTGTTGATAAATTCAAACTGGTACTGTGCCCCGGCAGCCTGACAGATACCGGCCACGATGGTTTCCATCCGCTGTTCAAGCTTGGCCAGTGAGGCTTCAGTAAAGCAGCGGCAGTCCCCTTTTATCACCACCTGAGAAGGGATGACATTGACCGTGCCATTGGTGATGAATTCAGTGGCGGAAACCACGGCGGTTTCATGGATAGCGCTGAGGTTACGTGACACCAGAGTCTGCAGGGCCATCACCACCTGTGAGCCGACGACAATCGGGTCGACACCCATATGCGGCATGGCGGCGTGGCCGCCGACACCGTTAATCTCGATCTCAAAACTGCTTTCACTGGCCATCAGTGAGCCGGGGCGAACCGCCAGCGTGCCTTCTGCCAGCCCGGGCAGATTGTGCAGGCCATAAACGGCATCAATGCTGAAGCGTTCGAACAGGCCATCATCAATCATCGCCTGGGCACCCTGACCATGTTCTTCGTCCGGCTGGAAGATAAAGTAGACAGTACCGTTAAAGTCACCCTCCTGCGCCAGCTGCAAGGCGGCGCCGAGCAGCATGGCGCTGTGGCCATCGTGACCGCAGGCGTGCATCTTGCCATCGTGACAGGAGCGGTGGGCGAAGCTGTTCTGCTCATGGATATGCAGGGCGTCCATATCTGCTCGCAGGCCGATACTGGCACCGCCTGTACCGCGTTGTAAAATGCCGACCAGCCCGGTCTGACCAATACCGCGTACTACTTCTATTCCCGCCTCACTCAGCGTGGTCGCGATGAAATCAGCAGTCTGATTAACCTCAAATCCACACTCGGGGAAGCGGTGAATGTGCTGCCGCCATTGAGTCATCTGTGCGATCAGTTCGGGGGCCAGAGTTGTCATGCCATGCTCCATAGAAATCAGGGTTAAGAAGTGTGCAGGTGGTTGGCCAGCAGCTGGCCAAAGCCGTTCACCGGCTGTGGATAACCGGCCAGCTTCAGGCTGTGCCAGGCCAGCAACTGATTGCTGCTGATCACGGGCTTGTGCAGTTGCTGTTCCAGTGAGTCGATCACGTATGAGGCACGTAGCGCCGTGCAGGAGATAAACAGCAGATCAGCATCCGGGTGGCAGGTTTCGACGGCGGCGTCGGCAATATCCTGCGGCTGGATGTAGGTCATGGCGGTGTCATCTTCAAAGCCAAAACCACTGATATTCAGGACTTCAATACCCTGCTGAGTAAAGAACTCGGCGATCTCGGTGTTCACACTTTCAGTATAGGGAGTCAGGATCGAGATACGCCGGGCTTGCAGGGTTGCAAAGGCGGCCAGCGCGGCGCTCACCGGGTTGGTTACCGGGACGCCGGGGCAGCTTTGCTGCACCAGCTCGGTAATGCGTTCAATGCCGATGGCGACAGTGCCAGAGGTACAGGCATAAATCATCGCATCCATGGGGGTGCCGGGCAGAATGCAGTCCGCCGCCGCACTGATGCCTGGTTCCATCCGGCGCAGGTTACTGATGGTCAGCGGATTGATATTGCGTACCCGGCTGGTAAAGGCTGTCACGTCCTGAGGGTAGAGGCGACGCAGGTCGGCTTCGATATTAAAGTCGGTGGCCAGTGCGATGACGCCGATGCGGCCAGCAGGGGCCAGCTGTTCCAGCGGATAGCGATGTGCCACGGTACGGTTCTGCATCGGGGGTCTCCTGGCTGGCGCATCGGGGCGCCTGTTATCGTTATTGTTATGCCTGCAGGTCAACCGGCTGAGTGAGCTGTCTGATTGCCTACAACTAAATGGTAATAGGCTTGGCTGCGGCTAAAAACTGTATTTGATGGCTTTTGTGATTAATTTCATCGTATATAAGACAATAATGAGTAATCTTGTTTCTCTTAACGCGGCAATATGAGGCCGAGGGCTTTTTTCAACTGGCCCTGTGTGCCCTGGTTATAAGGAGAAAATGATGGCCCCCCCCAGCTCGATCAGTATCGATAACTTCGATCGAAAAATTCTTGAGATTGTCCAGCTTGCTAACCGCACAACCTCTGATCAGATTGCCGAGCAGGTTGGTTTATCACCGGCAGCGGTACAGCGTCGGTTGAAGCGGTTACGGGAACATAAGGTGATCCAGGCAGATGTTGCGGTGGTCAGCCCAAAAGCGATCGGCCGCAGTATGACCTTTGTGGTACAGGTAACGATGGAGCGTGAGCGGGCGGATCTGATGGATGCGTTCAAAAAGGAGATGCGCCAGAATCCGGCAGTACAGCAGTGTTATTACGTAACCGGCAGCTCGGATTTCATCATGATTGTAACGGCACGGGACATGGAAGATTACGATCAGTTTACCCGTGAGGCATTCTTTGATAACACCAATATCCGGGGCTTTCAGACCAATGTGGTGATGGATACGGTGAAGGCAGGACTGGCATTGCCGATGGATGAGCCGCAGGAATAAACCCGGCAGCTAAGCCCAGGCCTGCGGGGCAGGCCTGGGCGGTGGTTTATCAGCTGATCAGTTGCTGATAAAGCTCAGGGTCGGTCGCCCCTTCGGTGCCGATCACCAGTACTTTGCTGCTGGGGCTCAGGCCAAGGCTGGCAGCGAACTCGGCTGACTGAGCAGCGATAACAGCGGCTGCCAGACCGGGTACAGCGGATTCACCGGCTTCGATGGCCGGGTCATTTTTATAACCCTGTGCCAGCATTTTCATGGTGGCAGGGACCGCTGTTTCACTGAGGGTCATAAAGTCATCCCCACCGGTAGCCAGAATTTCCCAGGCCAGCGCCGATACTTCACCACAAGCCAGCCCGGCCATCAGGGTATCCAGATCACCTTCAACCACCACGGGTTCACCGGCCTGGGCGCTTTTCTGCAGGCAGTTAGCCTGTTCGGGTTCAACGATCACGCAGCGTGGACGCTGTGTACCCCAGAGATCCCAAAAATAACCACAGACGGCTGATGCCAGCCCCCCCACACCGCCCTGAATAAAGACATGGGTCGGTATGTCACCGTTGAGCTGCTCAACGATTTCGGACAGCATCACGGTGTAACCCAGTGCCACGTCTTTCGGGATCTCCATATAGCCTTCGTAGCTGGTATCGGAGACGATAATGCGGTTGTTGGCACGGGCATCGCTGTCTGCCAGGCGGACGGATTCATCGTAGTTGCCGGTGATGCGGATAACCTGAGCATCAAAGGCTTCCATCGCCTGTTTACGGCCCTCGGACACATCACGGTGGATGTAGATGACACAGCCGCAGCCAAACATCTGTGCACCCCAGGCGACGGAGCGGCCATGGTTGCCATCAGTGGCGCAGCTGACCACCAGCTCAGCCAGCTGGTCCTTGTATTTACCGTCCAGCAGGTCAGCGATGGTAGGAGGCGTGCCGTTCGTCTGCGCCAGCGCCTGCTGCAGCTGGCGAGCAACGGCATAGGCACCGCCCAGTGCTTTGAAGCTTTTCAGGCCAAAACGCTGAGACTCGTCTTTGTACCACAGCCTGGCTAACCCGCTGTCGGCGGCCATGCTGGTCAGGCTGTGCAGCGGGGTGATGTCATACGCGGGCCACTGGCGAATATCATCAATGGTGGCCTGGGCCCGTTCAACACAGATTACCGCTTTCTGGGCATCTGAGTAGTCTCGGTCAGCATCCGCGGCTGGATTGGAAAAGTGGGTAAGCGTGCCATTAAGCTCTAACATAACCGGGTACTACCTCATTGATTGGGGAGAGTGCCTCGTGGGAGGCATCAGTGGCACGGGCCGGATACAGGGCGGTGCACTGTGTTGGTATGAGGTAAAGTTTACTGACCGGGTTGCAGGCAAATATGCGGATTTAATGGCGCAGGGTAGAAAATTATGCGTTATTTTTCGAAATATGATTTATTTCTTCAGGTGAGTGGTATCAGTATTATCTGGCCGTTTCACAGCGGTAATCGGTAATGATCAACAATATGTTCATCCCAGTCGGTGCCGGCACCAGGCGCGCCGCTGCTCAGTGCTTTCCCCTGACTGAACTGTAACGGGGATTTCATCAGCAGGCTCCACCAGTCGCTGTATTGCAGCCAGTGTGCCGTGGGGCTCAGGTTGAGCAGTTGGCTGCTCAGTTCTGGCCAGAGGTTACTGGAGAGGGGGGCTTCATGGACGCGGGCCAGTTCGGCTGCTTTTAACCAGCCACTGACGCCGCCGCATTTCATACTGTTAAGCATCAGATAATCGACCGCACCGAGATCAATGGCCTGCTCAATCTCGAAGCAGTTCCACCAGTTTTCGCCACTCTGTAAGGCGTTGCCGGTGTGCTGGTTCAGTGCTGCCATCCCCTTGAAATCGTGGGATAGAATGGGCTCTTCGACCCAGTACAGGTCGCACTCCTCAAGCATCTGCAGCCGCAGGCGGGCCTCTGCCAGGCTCAGGCACTGGTTGTAATCAACCATCAGCTTGATGTCAGGGCCGATGGCGTTACGAATCGCCTGAATAACATTGATATCTTCCTGCACGGTTGGATAGCCGATACACACCTTGATACCGTGGAAGCCTCGCCGGGCCAGCTGGCTGGCGTGGGTGGCGCAGTGGCGTGCACCCTCGAAGCCGATGGATGCGTAGGCCTGCAGATCATGTTCTTCACCGCCGAGCAGTTCGACCAGGCTGCACTGGTGGCGCTTGGCCATGGCATCCCATAGGGCGATATCAATGCCGGACAGGGCCATGCCGACCAGCCCCTGATTGCCCACCATACGGCTCTTGTGTTCCAGCTGCTTTTCCAGCGTTGCGGCGCTGACGGGGGCCTGGGGTGCCATATTACGCACCAGTTCCAGCAGGGGTTTGAGGGTCAGCTCACTGTAGGCAAACAGCATGCTGCGCCCGGTGATCCCCCGCGCAGTCGTCAGCTCAATCAGTACCAGCGGCACGGCCGTCACGGTGCCGGAAGCAGTACGGTAAGGTGTCTGCAGCGGGAGCCGGATGGCATGGGCCTCAAGGCCGGTTACAGTCAGTGTATTGCTGTCAGGCATAATGACCTCTGTACGGCGATGTTACACAGATTGAGTTGAATGAATCTGGTGGTTATCTGCGAGTAAAAGTGCAGCAACAGCAGAGAACTTGTTTATAGTAAGGTTCAGTGCCAAGCCGTTGGAATGCGTGTTCAGTGTAGTCTTATTTATAGTTGAATAAATATTACAAGAAAGTAGTCAATAACACTTCATTTCATATGGTTTTTTGCTGCTGTCTGGTATTGGGTCGTTTATTGCGACCACTATTGAATGATTAAAGGGAGATTCAAGGCGATGGTGTTTCGTACCCAGGATAAGGTTCGTGATTACGAGCTGGATATGCAGGGCATTGTGAATAACGGGGTGTATTTCAATTATCTGGAACATGCGCGCCATGAGTTCCTGCTGGCTAACAATATCGACTTTGCTGCCCTTACCGCAGAGAAGATTCATCTGGTGGTGGTGCGCTCAGAGATAGACTATAAAGCTTCACTGAAAAGTGGCGATCAGTATGCAGTGGACGTCAGCATAGAGCGTTTGAGCAAGGTCAAATTTGGCTTTCGCCAGCGTGTGATCCGGCTGGCGGATGAGAAGGTTTGTGTCGAAGCGCTGGTGGTCGGAACCGCGCTGAATGAGCGGGGTCGGCCGTATCTGTCACCGCAGCTGCAAGCGCTGTTCGCAGACGCATAAGCCAGGAGAACGTGTATGCTGGAGCACTGGCTGCTGGCCCATGAGCCTCAGATCCGACTGGGGGCTTTTGCACTGCTGTTCGTGTTGATCGCCGCCTGGGAGTGGTGGCTACCCTGTCGCCGGTTAGAGCTGAGTCGCCTGCTACGCTGGGGCAACCATCTGGCATTGGTGGTGTTGAACTCGCTGCTATTACGGCTGTTGTTTCCGGCAGCGGCGGTGGGCATGGCCAGCTGGGCACAGCAGCAACAGCTGGGACTGTTTAACCAGTTCGAAATGCCGCTCTGGCTGGGACTGCCGGTGGCGGTCGTGTTACTGGACCTGGCGATCTACTGGCAGCACCGGTTGTTTCATCGGATCCCACTGTTCTGGCGTTTGCATCGGGTCCACCATGCCGACCCGGACTTCGATCTGACCACGGCATTGCGTTTTCACCCACTGGAAATACTGCTGTCCATGACGATCAAGTGGCTGGTGGTTGTGGCGCTGGGGCCACCGCTGCTGGCAGTGCTGCTATTTGAGGTCATCCTGAATGGCATGGCGATGTTTAATCATGCCAATGCGGCGTTACCTGGCGGGCTGGAGCGGCGGCTGCGTGTCCTGCTGGTAACCCCGGATATGCACCGCATTCATCATTCTTCTGCCAGTGCTGAAATGCACAGCAATTTTGGTTTTAACCTGTCAGTGTGGGATCGCTGGTTTGGCAGTTATGTGGCACAGCCTCAACAGCCTCAGCACAGTATGCAGATCGGCTTAGCTGCACCTCGAGCCCCGCGCCAGACCTGCTGGCTGTCGGGTATCCTGCGGCTGCCTTTTCAGCGGCTCTGAATCTGATCCCAGAACGCGCTGATCAGCGGGCTTTTTAGTTTCTTTTCCAGGACGAACAGGCCGACGTTATAGGGTGGCAGGGCGGGCTGAACATTGAGTACCTGAACCTTGTCGGCCAGTGGGCTATTTTCCAGCACGATCTGCGGCACAACGCCGACGCCAAAGCCCAGGCTGACCATGCTGACAATCGCTTCGTTGCCTGCCACCTGAGCATAGATGGTGGGTTTCAGGTTCTGCTGTTTGAACCAGCGGTTCACCTCATCCCGGGATACACCTTCTTCTGACAGAATCATTGGTATGGTGGTCCAGTCTAGCGGTGGCTGAAGCTGAACGCTGAGCGGTGAATCAGCCAGCGGCGCGATAAAGACCAGTGGTGACTCAGCAATCGGCTTAAATGCCATGCCGCCAGGCGCGACGGCAGGGTGGGCGGCAATGGTGATCTCTTCCAGCCCGGTCTGAACGCGGTGTATGGCGGTATCGGGGTCGCCGGTATGCAGCTTGATCTCTATCCCCGGGTATTGATCGCGAAAGACCCGCAGAATCTCATACAGAAAGCTGTAACTGGCAGTGACCGAACAATACACGCTGATCTCGCCGCGCAGGGTATTGCCCCGTTGTATCAGTTTCTGACGAATGGCTTCCCACTGGTCCAGAGCATCACGGGCGTATTCCTGAAACAGTTCGCCGTCACGGGTCAGCACTACGGTGCGGTTATCGCGTGTGAACAGCACGGTATCCAGCTTGGACTCCAGCTGTTTAATCGCCCGGCTGAGGGCCGAGGGGCTGATATGGCACAGTTCACTGGCACGGCCGAAATGCAGGGCTTCGGCTAACGTCAGAAACTGTTTAAGGGTACGTGTGTCCAGAACTGTTCTCGCTTTAGGGCCAGGATATAAAATAGAAACAGGGCTTAGTGTTACCAGTTTACGCAATAGTGCAAGCGTTCTGAAGTACAGAACGAAGGGTAGTTCCATTCTTTAAAAAGTAATAAAAATTGCTGTTGATTAGCGTTGTCCATGACTGTTTTATTAAATATATTTTGTTAGGATTGTCTTTGATCGTTCGATCAAGTTGGTCTGATCTTCTGTGTGCTGGCAAGTATGCCTGCACGGTGATCTATCCTGAGTCAGTTGTGTTTGCTGTTGTGTTGTTCAGGAAGATCGAATTGATAAAGCTGTTGTCAGGTCGCTGTCAAAATATGGGCTGATTACATCTGTCTTTAGTACTGGAGCTCAAGGAGTGAGTGAATGACCGGAGTTTCGCTGCGTGATCTCGGAAGAACTGATACACCATCTCCCTGATATTTTCTTCACCACGGATGGCAGTCACTGTATTGCCTCCATTTCGTTATGTGCTGGTCCGTTATTGGGTTATAGCCACCGTCAGTTACTTGACCGTCGCCTGGACAGTCTGTTTGTCGAGCCGGGCTGTTATCAGCAGCTGTGCCAGGCCGCGGATGCTGCACAGGGGACCATGGTCAGTATTGAGGCGCAATTGCAGTGTCAGGACGGTCGCCATCTATGGCTGCAATTTAATCTGCGGGCCTGCATTGATGACGGCTGTTATCAGGGGCTGGAAGGCGTCGCGCGCGATATTAATGAGCAACGCGCTTTGCTGCAGCAGGTACGTGATAGCGAGGATCGGTTCCGTCGGCTGTCTGATCTGGCCCGTGAAGCTGTCTTCATTCATCACGAAGGGCGTCTGCTTGATTGTAACCAGGCGGCGCAGAAGCTGTTTGGCTACAGCCATGCTGAGATGATTCGAATGCAGGCCTTTGATCTGGTGGCCCGGCCGGATGTGGCCACGGTACGTCAGAATATTGAGCAGCAGATCGAACACCCCTATCTTGTTCAGGGTCGCCGGGTAAATGGGGTGACGTTTCCGATGGAAATTCACTCCAAGCAGAGCATGATGGGCACGCTGCCGGTACGGGTAACCTGTATCCGTGATCTGTCGGAACAGCAGCAGATGCAGCACCGGACCCGAATGTTGTCACAGGCGATTGAGAACTGTCCCGTGGCGGTTATTATTGCTGATGCTCAGGGGCGGGTTGAATACATTAACCCTGCTGTTGTAGAGATGACTGGCTATGTCTTTGATGATTTGCGAGCGCTGACTCAGCTGGGGAATCTGTTCTGCCTGGAGCTGGAGCCTGGCGCCAAGTGGCTAGGCTGGAAGTTGACGCTGGCTCAGCCCTGGAGTGGCAAACTTAAACTGCGCCGGGCTGATGGTGAGGTTATCTGTGTGATTGCCCGGCTATCGGCGACTACCGTCGACAATGGTGATGTATTACATCAGTCCCTGGTGCTGGAAGATATTACCCTGCAGGAAAGTCATGAGCAGACTATCCGTCATCAGGCAAACTTCGATGCCTTGACTGGGCTGCCAAATCGTCATCTGGCGGCCGAGCGGATGGAGCAGATGCTGGTGGTAGCCCGGGAGTCTGAAACACAGGTGGCGATGCTGTTTGTTGATCTGGATGAGTTTAAATCGATCAACGATACCCTGGGGCATGACTATGGTGATGCGCTGCTACAGGCGGTTGCTGAACGACTGCAGTTGTCAGTGGAGAAAGAACACTGTCTGGCCAGGTTTGGTGGGGATGAGTTCTTGCTGATGGTGACCGGGTTGCGGGCATCGATGGAAGTGGAGGCGTTGTCTGAGCGGGTGCTACAGGCATTCTCACGGTCCTTCCGGGTGCGTGACCGTGAACTGAATATCTCCATCAGCCTGGGCGTCGCCGTGTATCCGCTGGATGGTAGCGACTTCACCACCCTGCTGCGCCATGCCGATACGGCTATGTACCAGGCCAAGCAGGGCGGTAAGAATGGCTATTGCTTCTTTAATAGTCAGATGAATCAGCAGGCGGAGCAACGGCTGCAGATTGAAAGCCTGTTACGCTGGGTGCTGGAGCGCAACGAATTAAGCCTGAATTACCAGCCGGTGATTGATTTCGCCTCGGGTCAGTTGCTCGGTGCCGAAGCGTTACTGCGCTGGCACAGCCCTGAGCTGGGTTTTGTGCCGCCCGATCAGTTTATTCCGGTGGCTGAAAGTAGCGGGATGATTGTTGCGATCGGCAACTGGGTGATGCGCGAAGCCTGCTTACAGGCAAAGCGCTGGCAGGAACAGTTTGGCCTGCCATTGCGTATCGCCGTCAATGTATCTCCACGGCAGTTTAAAGGCGGTGATCTGGTTGAAATGGTCACTCAGGCGCTGGCCGATAGTGGCCTGGCACCGGGGTACCTCGAAGTTGAGGTGACCGAAGGGTTGTTGATGCATCATCGAACGGACACCCGAAAAATCTTCCGGGCGTTACAGAAAATGGGCGTACGTATTGCCATCGATGATTTTGGTACCGGTTACTCATCGCTGGCCTATCTGGAAAAGTTCTCCTTTAATACGCTGAAGATCGACAAGAGCTTTGTTGCTGGTATGGCCCCGGACAGCCGTCGTGATACCCTGGTGGAGACGATTATCAGCATGGCCCATGGGCTGGGTCTGAAAGTGGTGGCCGAAGGGGTTGAAACCGCAGGCCAGGTTGCACGGCTATCAGCGTTAGGCTGTGATTTCGCCCAGGGCTACCACTACAGCAAACCGTTAACGGTCATTGATTTTGCTGACTATATCCACCAGACGTGCCCGGCGTTAGCGCAGGGGGAGCCGGCTTGAAAGGGGCTTAGCCCACTTTCAGCCCGACCCAGATCACTGCGGCCAGGCCGATCAGCCCCTCAAATAGTACAAAACCATAATCGTGAAACAGCTGGGCAAGCATACCGGTACTCCGTTCGATTGATCTGTGCAGGCTGCTGCCGGATGACCTTTGTCGAAGCAGCCATTAGAATGGACACAAATTATTGAACTGGTTACTCCAATGACGCAAGAACAGAATCAACCTGAAAGCAGTAATGCGGGTGCCAAGCCGCATCGTGGCATCTATCTGCTGCCGAACCTGTTTACCACGGCGGCACTGTTTTCAGGTTTCTACGCGGTGGTTGCCAGCATGCAGAGCAACTTTGAAAGTGCTGCCATCGCGGTGTTTGTTGCGATGGTGCTGGATGGCCTTGACGGGCGCGTAGCGCGGATGACGAACACCAGCAGTAAATTTGGCGCGGAATATGATTCGCTGGCTGATATGGTGTCTTTCGGCGTTGCGCCTTCACTGGTAGCGTTTAACTGGGTGCTGGATGATATCGGCAAGTTTGGCTGGTGTGCTGCCTTTATTTATGTGGCCGGTGCAGCGTTACGACTGGCGCGTTTTAATACCCAGATCGGTTCTGTGGATAAGCGCTATTTTATTGGCCTGCCAAGCCCGGCAGCAGCAGCAGCTGTCGCGGGGCTGGTCTGGGCGGCTACCGAGTTTGAGGTGGATGGCAGTGGTTATGCGTATTTCATCGCGATCTATGTTGCGCTGGCCGGGGTACTGATGGTCAGCAACGTACTGTATTACAGTTTTAAGGATGTTGATTTCAAGGGCAAGGTGCCGTTCCTTATTCTCGCCGGGATTGCGCTGTTGTTCGCCGTTATTTCCATCAGCCCGCCATTGTTCCTGTGGCTGCTGTTCCTGGTCTATGCGGCTTCTGGTCCGGTGTTGTGGGTATTACGTAAGGCTCGACGCTAAGCGAATATTTGCTGGTTTTACTCATTAAGATAAAGCGCGGTACTGGGTGATTCCTGGTACCGCGTTTTTTATTTGCTGGCTGAAATATGGGCTACACTTAAAAGTTTTGTGGCCGGGGGAATTTTTTTAGCCCGTTCTGCTCTAACCCCTCAGAACCGATTCCCAGACCATGGATGCCGCTTTATGCTGATCAAGAAACCTGACCTGATTCGCCCCTCTGAAATTACCCCGCAATCGGCTTACCTTAACCGCCGTCAGTTCATGCAGGGCCTGGCAGGAACGGCGGCATTCGCGGCCAGTGCCTCTGCGCTGGCGTTGCCAGTGCCACAGTTTGATAAAGGCCTGCCGGTTTACACCGGACCGGACTGGTTACAGCAGCAGCTGCGTGCTGGCGTCAGCAATAAAGCCTTATCTACCGATGAGAAAATCGCACCCTATCAGCATGCGATTCGTCACAACAACTTTTATGAGTTCGGTACCGGCAAAGGTGATCCGGCCAAGAACGCTCAGGACTTTATTACCGACCCCTGGTCAGTGCAGGTCAGTGGTGAGGTGAACCGGCCGGGCACCATCGGGCTGGAAGATCTGATTAAACCGCATCAGCTGGAAGAGCGCATTGTCCGGTTGCGCTGTGTCGAGGCCTGGTCGATGGTGTTGCCTTTTGTCGGGGTTTCGCTGGCGACATTGCTGAAACAGTTCGAGCCGACCTCAAAAGCAAAATATGTCGAGTTCACCACCCTCAATGACCCGAAGCAGATGCCGGGCCAGCGCTCGGTGTTCAGCTCACTGGACTGGCCTTATGTTGAAGCATTGCGCATGGATGAGGCGATGCACCCGCTGGCGTTTATGGCGGTGGGGATGTACGGCAATGCGCTGCCACCACAGAATGGCGCGCCGCTGCGGTTGGTGCTGCCATGGAAGTATGGCTTTAAGTGGGTGAAGTCGATTGTCGGGATTCGCTTCACTGAGAACATGCCAGCCACGACCTGGAACAAGATGGCTGCTCAGGAGTATGGCTTCTTTGCCAATGTGAACCCGGCCGTCAGCCATCCGCGCTGGAGCCAGGCGACCGAGCGGCGGCTGCCGTCGTCACTGTTCCGGCCCAATATTATTGATACCCAGCCCTTCAATGGCTATGGCGATGAGGTGGCGCATCTCTATTCTGATATGGACCTGAAAAAATGGTTCTGAAACAGCTGAAAAACCATCCGGCGCTACGGCTGCTGGAATGGTGGTTGCTGTTTCTGGCGGCCCTGTTACCGCTAGCGTGGATCAGCTGGCAGGCCTGGAGCTTCGCGCTGGGGGCCGACCCGGCCAAGGAAATTACCGACTACCTGGGACAGTGGGCGCTGTACCTGCTGTGGGGTTCGCTGGCGATCACCCCGCTGCGCCAGGCGCTGGGCTGGACCCGGCTGCAACGCTTTCGCCGGATGATCGGGCTCTATGCGCTGTTCTATGCGACAGCGCACTTACTGGCGTTCGGCACCTTTATCATTGGCTGGCGCTGGGATCTGTTACAGACCGCTCTGACAGAGCGGACCTACATTATTGTCGGCGCGCTGGCGCTGCTGTTACTGATCCCGCTGGGGATAACCTCAACCAAAGGCTGGCAACGGCGGTTGAAAAAGCGCTGGACTCAGCTGCACCAGCTGGTCTACCCCATCAGTCTGCTGGTTCTGCTGCATGTGGTCTGGCTGATCCGTGACAGTTACTTTGATGCATTTCTCTATGGCAGCCTGCTGGGCTGGATGCTGGGCTATCGCGTCTGGCGGCGGTTACAGCGCCGGTTACGCCGCTCGGCCTCGCTCTCTTCCTGAGTCTGCCTGGCTGTTTTCGTATAGCGAAACCCTGACACCCGGCAGGGTTTCGGCTATACCTGAAAGTACCCTCAGTAATCCCGGAGCTGTGTTATGCCTTCATCCGGCCCTTCCTTCTTTCAGCTGGTCTGCAGTGTACTGGCGGCCTTTTTCGGTGTGCAAAGCGAACACAATCGCCAGCGGGACTTCAGTCGCGGCAGCGCCTGGCCCTATCTGGTGATGGGGCTGCTGGCCTCGGGCGTGTTTGTAATCTTCGTTATTCTGCTGGTGCGCTGGGCGCTGTCGCTGGCCGGTGCCTGAACGGGGATATTCCTGCTGTCATAAACTTGTCTTTTCTGAGCGACTGCTATACTTCTCTGGGCCAACAGGACGGTCGGATGACCCCGAATGTTATTAAACGGGGCATTGATGGGAAGGGATTCAGGCAGTACTAGAGCCTGGTCGAAACCCGTCACTACCGACGTTGCCGCAGTAGCAGAATACCCCGGCTGGTTGAGCAGCAGCCCCGGTCGTCTGAAGACAACGCCTTAGTGAAAGGTTTTCGAGCAGGTTTTTTCGCCCCCAAGGGAGACGCCTGCGATGAGAGTAGCAGCACAATTCTTGCTACTGGCACTGGCCAGTGGCGCCAGCCCTGCGTATGCAGACTGGCAACTCAATATGCCCCGCGGTGTGACGGAAATCAGTCACGCGGTGTTTGACCTGCATATGATTATCTTCTGGATTTGCGTTGCCATCGCGGTAGTGGTGTTTGGCGTGATGTTCTGGTCGATCTTTCATCACCGTAAATCACGCGGTGCCCGTGCGGAAAACTTCCATGAAAACACCCTGGTGGAGGTGATCTGGACCCTGGTGCCCTTTGTCATCCTGATTGGCATGGCGGTACCTGCCACGGCCACGCTGGTGAAAATGTACGACAACAGCGACGCTGAGGTCGATATTCAGGTCACCGGTTATCAGTGGAAATGGCGCTATCAGTACCTGGGCGAAGATATCGACTTCTTCTCCAGTCTCACCACCCCCCGCGAACAGATCAACAACGAAGCCCCCAAAGACGAAAATTACCTGCTGGAAGTGGATAATCCGATGGTGATTCCGGCCGGGAAAAAAGTCCGTTTCCTGGTAACGGCTGCTGATGTTATCCACAGCTGGTGGGTGCCAGCCTTCGCGGTGAAAAAAGATGCGATCCCCGGATTTATCAATGAGGCCTGGACCAATGTGCCAGAGCCCGGCATCTACCGTGGCCAGTGTGCAGAACTGTGCGGCAAGGATCATGGTTTTATGCCCATTGTGGTGGAGGTGAAATCTCAGGCCGAATATGACCAGTGGCTGGTAGACACCCGTGCTGCACAGGCCGCCACAGCGGCAGCTGCCAGTCAGGTGTTGTCGATGGATGAGCTGATGGCCAAAGGGGAGCAGGTCTACAACACCGCCTGTGCCGCCTGTCATCAGGTGAATGGTCAGGGGCTGGGCAGTGTTTTCCCAGCGCTGAAAGGCAGCAAAATTGCTCTGGGCGATATAGATGCGCATATCGACATTGTGGTGAATGGCAAAGCAGGCACGGCGATGCAGGCGTTCAAAGACCAGCTCAGTGCGGTCGACCTGGCGGCGGTTATCACCTGGGAGCGTAATGCCTGGGGTAACAATGTGGGCGATAAGGTCGATCCGGCCACCATTCAGAAACTGAAGGAGGGGGCTGAGTGATGAATACGCTGACGCGCACCATTGAGCACACCGAGCAGCATGGCCCGGCAGAAGGGCTGAGCCGCTGGTTTTTCACTACCAACCATAAAGATATCGGTACCCTTTATCTGTGGTTCAGCTTCGCTATGTTCCTGACTGGCGGTTGTATGGCGCTGATGATCCGGGCAGAGCTGTTTCAGCCGGGCCTGCAGCTGATCCAGCCTGAATTCTTTAATCAGATGACCACCATGCATGGTCTGATCATGGTATTCGGGGCGGTGATGCCCGCCTTTGTCGGGCTGGCTAACTGGATGTTGCCGCTGATGATCGGTGCCCCGGATATGGCATTGCCCCGGATGAATAACTGGAGCTTCTGGATTCTGCCATTTGCCTTCGCGATGATGCTCAGCACTCTGTTTATGGAAGGCGGTGGGCCAAACTTCGGCTGGACTTTCTACGCACCCCTGTCGACTACCTATGCGCCGCCCAGTGTGACCTTCTTTATTTTTGCCGTACATATGATGGGGATCAGCTCAATCATGGGGGCGATCAATGTGGTCGTCACCATCCTTAATATGCGAGCCCCCGG